>DASXCN010000094.1:0-6794 GCA_036491155.1 Solirubrobacteraceae bacterium
ACGATGGCCCACGCCCGCACACTGCCGCCGATGAACTTGGGGTTGAGCTTGACCGGCGTAACCGCGTGGTTTTTGAGCTGGGGGGCGCCGACCGAGTTGCGGGGGATCGCCACGGCGGCGTACCCGGTCCCGCCGAGCGCGACGAACAGTGCGACCCACCCGACGAGGTTGCTGCGGAAGTGGGCGATGAGTCGGTGCACGCGCACCTGCCTTTCGGATGACGACACGGTCAAAGCCTCATGAGCACTTGGGGTTGCATCCGTTGGTGATTGAGCCGATGCTGGTCGGACCGGCAGGACCGGCGGCGGGCTTAGAACCCTGGGCCTGAACCGGTGATGCGGTCGACCCGGTGGAGTCAGCCGGTGTGACAGACGAGCCCGAGGTCGATGGGGCGGAGGCGCTGGAGTCGGTGGTCTGAGGCGATGTCGCTGCCTCGGCGGCAGCCTGCGCCGACGATCCCGAGGAGTGGTGCGAGGCGACCCGGTGCGGCCTCGGCGTGGCGCGACCGCGTCCGCCTCGCGCGCGCTTACGCGCGTGACGTCCGGCGGCGGGACGCCGGACATCGGCGGCCGGGTGCGGTCGCTTGGCCACGTGATTCGTCTTCTTGCTCTTTGTCGCCGCGGCCGAAGCGACGTGCGATGTCGATGCGGCGTGAGCGGCGATGTCGCTCCGGCCCACGCTGCTGTGGTGCGCCGTCGCGGGGTTGTTGGTGGCCGAGTCTTGAGTCGCGGCAGGATGGGACGCCGGCCCCTGACCTGCTCCGATCGCGGCAACCACGAGAAGGGCAACGATGGGGACCGCGACCGCTGCCCACCACCGCGAGACGCGGGCTGCTCCGCGGCCGAGCCTCAGACCGGGGAGGCGCCGCAGCGTTGGGAGCCGACGCCCCGCCAACGGCGCGACGAGGCCGACCGGAGGCTCAAGATGCTCCGGAGTGGCGGCGGGCGGTGCCTGGACGGCGTCATGCAGGGCCGCCGAGTCCTCGCTCCAGAAGGCGTCGGCCGCCGGCGGGATTCCGCGGTCGAGGTCGCGCTGGGCGGCGCGGGCCCGTGCAGCGGGCCCGATCGGGACCAGCTCCTCCGGGGGCCCCAGCCAGTCGCGAGGAAGCCGTATGACGTTCTCCTCGTCGCGAGCGAGACCGCCGGTGTCTTCGGTTCGTCGATCGCCCGTTTTCACGGGTTTGCAGACCTTTCTTCCGTCCAGGTGCCAATCCGTCTCCGTGGCGCGGTACAGTATAACCCTGAATTAGTCCCAGTTTGTCTCAATTAGTAAACACTCTATGAGCCTAAATGAGCCCGAAGAGACGTATCTGACCGTCGCCGAGGTGGCGCAGACGTTGAAGCTCAACCAGCAGACGGTTCGCAACTGGATCGACCAGGGGTCGCTGCCCGCGCTGCGGGTGGGGCGGCGGGTGCGGATCAAGCGCTCGGACTTCGAGCGCATCCTGGAAGAGAGCTACCACGCGGGCTCCGCGCCGCCGAGCCGGCGGGTCGGTCCGAGCGCCGATGATTTTTGGGGCGGTGAGCCTGTGGGCGTGGCCGAGCCGGCGCCGGGAGCCGCGACCGCGGCGGCCGGCGTTGGAGAGGGGATGGCGGGGCCGGGTGCGGACTCGGGCGCGCGAGGTCACGGCGAAGGAGGGGGATGAGCTTCGGAGACGACCTCGACCGACAACGCGCTCAGATCATGCGCGCGGTGCGACACGCCAGCGACGACTGGGCGGCGGCGATGCGTGCCCACAAGCTGGCCCCGCCTGACCCGGGCTTCGCATCGCGTCTGCACGACCTCGCGGAGGCCGCGTCAAACGAGCAGGTGGCGTGGGAGCACGCACACGCCGCGGGGCTGCTGTGGCGGCCTGTGCCCGGCGCCGAGAACGCGGAGCCGCCCTACGAGCTGAGGCCAGGGACGGGTCGGCGCGGCCCGGTGGCCATGTGGGGGCGCTTCGACGCGGCGGTCGCCACGCTCAACCACGCGATCACCGGCTCGAGCGCCGCCGCGGTGGCCGACGCGTTCGGCGAGTTTGCCGAGGCCGTGGGGGCGCTGGCTGATGCCGTGGGAGTCGCGGACGGGGCTGGCCAGGGAGCGCGGTCGCGCGCGCAGGGCGCCGCCTGACTCGCGTCGACGGCCCGCCCCCGAGCCATTTTGCGCAAATATGGTGGCCTATGCGCCAGTAATTAGAGAACTGTTGTACAGAGTCTCTACAGGATGTTTACCGTTCGGCAAGCTACGCGTGCCAGTCTGAGATGGAACCGATGCCGACGGAGGGATTAGATGCCTCAGATCATCGTGACCGCTGACAAGCAGGCTGAGGACGCTGACCCCCCCATCATGTTCCGGGAGAGGGTGAGCGAGAGTGACTTCGAGTCCGAGCATTTCGCCGCCCAACTCGTCGAACGGCTGGGGTGGGCTGTGGGCGACGCCGAGGAGGTGAACCGGCACTCGCGGCGGAAGGCCGACCAGCGCCGCTCACGTCAGCGGGTCATTGACGCCGCACAGCGCGAGATGGCGCGCAATCAGCGCGAGCGACGCTCGGCCAGCGTCGTCACCACCGCTTCGTAAACGCCGGCGCCGTAGCTCTCTGACGCGATCCGCACCCCGCGGCGGCCCGTGACCTCCCGCTCGAGCGTGAGGTCACGCTCGAGTGCGTTGGCCACCAGCCAGAAGGTGCCGACCACGGAGGCCGCCTCGAGGTCCTCTCGCGAGTCGCCGGCCGCGATGCAGTCCTCAGGCGCGTAGCCGCGGATCTGCATGTGGCGGGCGACTCCCCGGGCCTTTGACGCCCCTCCCGGGATGAGGTGGTAGGCGTGAATCACGGGCATGTCCGCCATCTGCTCGGATGCGGCGCGGATGACCCCGTTGTCGACAAGTCGCAGCCAGTCGAGTCCTTCGCTCTCGAGCAGCGCGCCCACCTCGTCAAGGTCGATATTGCCGCGGAACAGGTGCGAGACCTCGCGCCCGCGGGACCAGGGTGTGTGGTACTCGAGCGTGCCGGCGTAGCGGTCGAGCAGCAGGGCGGGCGCCCCCGAAGCGTCGATCTGGGCGTAGATCGTGCCGCTCTGGTCGGTGGGCTCGACGCCGTCGGTGAGCCATTCGAGCTCGCCGTCGACCACGACGCCGCAGCCCAACTCGAAGATGTAGGCCGTCGAGCCGATCAGGCGCGCGCTCTCGAACACGCTGCCCTGTCGCCGCCCGGAGTAGATGACGACTTCAACGCCGGCCCGCGAGCAGGCCTCGAGCGCGCGCACGCTGAGCGTGCTGAAGCCCCCGTCGGCTCCTGTGAGCAATGAGGCGTTGGGCCCGAGCAGGGTCCCGTCGAGGTCGACGTAGAGGCAGCGCACGGCGGCCGCGACCGTAGCACCGTGCCCGCGGGGGGCGGGCTGGGGCGCCCGCCATACTGAGACTCACCCGTGTCGGCAGTACGCGAAACCGAGCCCTGGGAGGCGCTGCTCACCACCGGACGCTCGGACGAGCGCCTGGTGCACGATGACGTCTACGAGGGGCGGCCTGGACGCCTGGTGTCCATCCCGGACCAGCTCAGCTGGCCGGTCAGCCAGGCTCTTGACCAGGCCGGGATCGAGCACCTCTACGCCCACCAGGCCGAGGCGCTGCTCAAGGCCTTCGACGGCCCGACGGTCGTGACCACCGGGACGGCGTCGGGCAAGTCGCTGTGCTTCCAGCTCCCCACGCTCGAGGTGCTGACCGCCGATCGCGCCGCCCGCGCGCTGTATCTGTACCCGACCAAGGCGCTGGCTCAGGATCAGGCGCGGTCGCTGCACCGCTTCGGTCTGACCAAGCAGATCCGGCCCGCGATCTACGACGGCGACACCCCTCGCCAGGAGCGGTCGGCGATCCGCAAGCGCAGCAACCTGATCATCACCAACCCCGACATGCTGCACGTCGGGATCTTGCCCCATCACGCCGCGTGGGGCGACCTGTTCGCCAACCTGGCCTTCGTCGTGGTCGACGAGGCGCACGTCTACCGCGGGGTGTTCGGCTCCCACGTCGGCAACGTGCTGCGCCGGCTGCGCCGGGCCGCCGCCATCCATGGCACCGAGCCGCGGTTCCTGCTGGCCTCGGCAACCATCGCCAACCCCGTCGACCTGGCCGAGACCCTCACCGGCGTCGCGCCCTTCAACCTGGTCGCGCAGGACGCCGCGCCGCACGCCGAACGCCGAGTGGCGATGTGGAATCCCCCGCTGCTCGACGAGCAACTCGGGGTCCGGGCATCTGCGCTGTACGAAGCCGCCGAGGTCTTCTCCGAGCTCGTGCAGAACGGCGCCCGCACGATCTGCTTCATGAAGTCGCGCAAGGGGGTGGAGCTCATCCTCAAGCACGCGGTCGACCGCCTCCCGGCCGAGCTGGGTGAGCGGATCGCGCCCTACCGGGCCGGCTACACATCCGCTCAGCGCCACGAGATCGAGCGGCGGCTGACCACCGGCGAGCTCCTCGGGGTCGTTGCCACCGACGCGCTCGAGCTCGGCATCGACATCGGAGAGCTCGATGCCGCGGTGTGCGTCACCTTCCCCGGCACCGTGGCCAGCCTGCGTCAGATGTGGGGCCGCGCGGGCCGGCGCGGCCGTGGCCTGGCCGTCTACATCGCGGGCGAGGACGCGCTGGACCAGTTCTTCTGCCGGCACCCCACAGAGTTCCTGGGGCGCCCGGTCGAGGCCGCGATCCTCGATCCCGGCAGCCCCGAGATCTACGCGGAGCACCTCCTCTGCGCCGCGCACGAGGCACCGCTGTCCGACGCCGATGAGCCGTTCCTGGGACCGCAGTGGCGCGACTTCGCCGGCGAGCTCGCCGACGCGGGACTGCTGCGCGAGCGCGCCACCGGCTTTGTGCCCAAGCGCGCCGACGACTACCCCGCGGCGCGCGTGGCCCTGCGCTCGGCATCGCCCGACAACTTTGTCTTGCTCGACGCCAGCTCGGGCGAGGTGCTGGGAACGATCGAGGCCGGGCGGGCCTACTCGACGGTCCACGAGGGCGCGGTGTACCTGCACCTTGGCCGCTCCTACCACGTGCGCGAGCTGGACCTCGCCTCCCGGCGCGTGGTGCTGGAGCCCTTCGACGGCGACTACTTCACCCAGGCAAAGCGCGAGATCATGCTCTACATCGACCGCCTCTCCGAGCGGCGGATCACGCGCGGGGTCACGCTCTCCTACGGCTCGGTCGTCTACACGGAGACCGTCGTCGGCTATCAGCGCAAGTCGCTCCAGGACCACGAGGTCATCGACTTCGAGTCGCTGGATCTGCCGACCACCGAGTTCGCTACGCGCGCGCTGTGGTACGAGCTGGACGAGCTCATCGCCTCCGAGGAGTTCCCCCGCGCGGCGCTGCTCGGTTCCCTCCACGCGCTTGAGCACGGCCAGATCGCGGTGCTGCCGCTGATCGCGATGTGCGACCGCTGGGACATCGGCGGCCTGTCGATCGACGCCCACCCTCAGACGGGCGGGCCGACGATCTTCATCTACGACGGGCATCCGGGCGGGGTGGGCATCACCCGGCGCGGCTATCAGGAGTTCGACCGGCTGGTGGCCGACGCGCAGCGCCTCATCGGGGAGTGCCAATGCCAGTCGGGCTGCCCGTCATGCGTGCAGTCGCCCAAGTGCGGCAACCTCAACGAGCCCCTGCATAAGGCCGGCGCGCTCGAGCTGCTGCGCCGGATGAGCGATCACAAGATCTAAACGACCCTGCGCCGCGCGCGTCTGAGAATGGAGCGCATCCGTCTGCGCAGCGACTCGTGGCAGGGAGCGACACCGATCTCGGCACGGCCGGTCCCGCCCCGCGCGCTTCCCACCGCCGCCGAGCAGGTGACCCTGCGCCGGCTGGCGACGCCCAGCGACGCGTTCGTGCCGCTGCCGCCGCCGTCGGGCCCGCCGCCGTTTCGCGTGCGGCTCGCCAACGTGCTGGCGCCCGACCGGATGGTCTCGGTCGACCGCGCCGGCCTGGTCAGGTTTCACTGCGTCGGCGACACGGGCGGCTGGCGCGACGGGCGGCCGCAGCGCGGGGTGGCCGAGGCCATGGTCGAGGAGCTGCACGGCCGGGCGCCGGTTGACTTCTTCTACCACCTGGGCGACGTGGTCTACCCCCACGGGGAGGAGGCCGGATACCGGTCGCAGTTCTTCGCGCCGTACGCGGCCTACTCGGCGCCGATCTTCGCCGTGCCCGGCAACCACGACGGAGAGCTGACACCCGCCTCGCGCGCGGGGACCCTCGCGCCGTTCCTCAAGACGTTCTGCTCTGGCGAGGCCTCGTCAGGCGACGCCTCGCTGAGACTGCCGCGGCCGGTCGTCGCCCAGCCCAACGTCCACTGGACGCTCGCGCACGACTGGCTGTGGATCGTCGGCCTATACACCAACGTCCCCGAGGGCGGTCAGCTGGCCATCGACCAGTTGACCTGGCTCGTTGGCGAACTGCGCGCCGCGCCCCTTGACGCCACCCTGATCCTCGCCATGCACCAGCCGGTCTACTCCGCCGACGTGGTGCACGGCTCCAACCTGGACCTGGGAGAGCTGCTGGACGAGTGCTTCGCGCACGCCGGCCGCGTGCCCGACGCCGTCTTCACCGGCCACGCGCACAACTATCAGCGCTTCGCCCGACAGGTACAGGGTCGCCAGATCCCCTACATCGTCGCTGGGAGCGGAGGGTTTCACGAGCGCCACGGCATCGGCGCCGGCGTCCGCGATCTGCCCGCCTCCTTCCCGGGCCTGGAGGGCGTGACGCTTGAGTCCTTCCAATGCAGCGAGCATGGCTTCATGACCATCAGCGCCCGGCGCACCGGGGCCGAGGTCGTCTAC
>DASXCN010000095.1:0-9778 GCA_036491155.1 Solirubrobacteraceae bacterium
GAAGCGCCGCGCCGCCGCGCGGGTGAGGCCGGAGATGCGCGCCACCTCGCTGAGCCCGAGCTCGCGGTGCTCGGCGTCAAAGGCACGGATGACCAGCAGTCCGCGTTCCAGCGACTGCACGAAGTCGGCACTGCGGGGGCGGTCGTCAGTCACGATCTCCTCAGGGGTCCGGCATGCGCAACCTACCCCACGGAGCTCCATTTCAGTTTATGCTGCTTTCGTGGACAAAATTGTCGACAATCATTGGGCGGCGGGCCGGGAGGATCCGGAGCGTCCCGAGGACCGCCTGCGGGCAGCGATCGTGGCCGGACAGCTGCTCCCCAACGAGCGCCTCGTCGAGGCCGACCTGACCCGGCGGTTCGGCGTCGGCCGCTCGGCTGTCCGGACCGCGCTGGCGCGCCTCGAGCACGAGGGCCTGGTCGAGCTCGAGCCCCACCGCGGCGCCCGAGTGCGCCTGGTCAGCGTGACCGAGGCGGTCGAGATCCTGCAGGCGCGGGCCGCGCTCGAGGGCCTGGCGGCCAACCGCGCCGCGCGCAACGCCACCGATGCGGACGTCGCCGACCTGCGCGGGATCCTGGCCGACATGCGCAAGCTGCTCGACACCGGCGACCTGCTCAAGGCCTCGGACGTCAATGCGGTCCTGCACCGCCGGCTGCTCGAGATCGGCGGTCACGCCACCGCCAACCGCCTCATCGACGCGCTGCGCTCCCAGCTCGTGCGCTTCACCTACCGGACGATCCTCGTCCCCGGGCGTAGCGAGCGCTCCTTCACCGAGCACGCCGCGATCGTCGACGCGGTCGCCGCCCGCGACGGCGCGGCGGCCGAGCGAGCGATGCGCCGGCACCTCTCCCACGTGGCCGAGGCGTTGCGCCACAGCCAGGAGGGCGAGGCGTGAGCGCCGGCGCCGAGCCCGTCTCAGACCGGGCGCGGGCGCTGCTCCGCGGCGCCTACGACACCCACATTCACGTTGCTCCCGACGTGGTCGCACGAATCATCGACGACGTCACGCTCGCCCACCGGTTCGCCGAGCTGGGCATGGATGGCTTCGTCCTGAAGTCCCACTACACGTCGACGGCCGAGCGGGCCAGCGTGGTGCGCGCTGCGGTGCCGGCGATCAACGCGCTGGGGGCCATCGTGCTCAACCGCGCCGTCGGGGGCCTCAACGCGCTCGCCGTCGAAGTGGCCGCCCGCGAGGGCGTGCGCACGGTGTGGCTGCCCACTGTCGACAGCGTCAACGAGTCCCACGAGCGCGACGCGGGTGGACGCGACGGGGTCAAGGTCCCGGTCTGGGTGAAGCTTCAGCTGGAGTTGCGCGAGCAGGGCATCGAGATTCCGCCCGTGCCGGTGGTGGACGACACCGGCCAGGTGCTGCCCGAGCTGCGCGCGGTGCTGGCGCGGATCGCCCACCATGACCTGCTGCTGGCCACCGGGCACCTCTCCCGCGACGAGATCTTCGCCGTCGTCGACGCCGCGCTCGAGACCGGGATCACGCAGATCGTCATCACGCATCCGGAGTTCCCCGCCCAGAACCTGAGCGTCGAGGATCAGAACGCGCTGGCGAGCCGCGGGGCCCTCTTAGAGCGCTGCATGACAACTCCGTTCACAGGCAAGATCGCCTGGGAGGAGTGGATCGCGCACATCCGCGAGACCGGTCCTGAGCACTCCGTGCTCTCCACCGACCTCGGCCAGGTGTTCAACCCTCCGGTCCAGGACGGCATGGCGATCATGGTCGATCGGCTACTCGACGCAGGGTTCAACGACGAGGAGGTTCAGGTGATGGCACTGGCCAACACGCGCCGGGTGGCGGGAGCCGACGCGTGGTGAGCGAGCCCCGGCGGATGCTGGTGGTCGGCGCGCACTCGGCGGACTTCGTGTGGCGCGCGGGCGGCGCACTTGCGGTGATCACCTCGGCGGGCGGGGTCGGGCGCGTGATCGCCCTCTCCTACGGCGAGAAGGGCGAGTCGGGCGAGCTGTGGAAGGACTCGGATCCCGCCCACCCCCAGACGATCGACAACGTCAAGAAGATCCGCCACGGCGAGGCCGAGCGCGCCGCCGGCCACCTTGGCGCCGACTTCCGCTGCCTGGACCTCGGCGACTACCCCCTGCAGATCGACGGCGACGCGCTGGAACGCATCTCGGACGAGATCCGCGAGTTCGCCCCCGACGTCCTCATCACCCACACCGACACCGACCCGTTCAATCCCGACCATCCGGTCGCCCACGACGCCGTGGGCCGGGCACGCAGCCTCGCCGCCGGTGCCGGCGTCCAGAGCTCGTTCAAGACCGTCCGCCCGCCCGAGTTCTTCCTCTTTGAGCCCCACCAGCCCGAGCTGTGCAACTTCATGCCGACCACCTTCGTCGACATCACGGCGGTGATGGACTCCAAGCGCGCCGCCATGGCGGAGATGCAGGCCCAGAAGTACCTTCACACCTATTACGCTGAGCGCGCCGACCACCGTGGCAATCACGCCCGGCGCTCCTCGGGAAACCAAGACATCCGCCAGGCCGAGGCCTTCCAGCGGGTCACCCCCCAGGTGGTGAGCAGCCTATGACCGACGACGCGATCGCAGAGCTGGCAGCACTCGGCTCGGCCACCGTCTACGAGGCCGGCGGGCGCGGCGGCTACGTCGACCTCGACCTCATCCAGATCCTCGCCGGCTCACGCGTGGCCGGTCCCGCCCGCACCGTCAAGTGCGGCCAGGACGACAACCTCATGGTCCACGCCGCCATGGCCGAGGTGCAGCCCGGGGAGGTGCTGGTGCTCACGATGCCCGAGCCGCGCCCGGTGGGGATCGTCGGCGATCTGCTCGCCACCCAGGCCAAGGCCCACGGGGCGGCCGCCATCCTCATCGACGCGGCCGCGCGCGACATCGAGACCCTGGCCGAGCTCGGTCTGCCCATCTGGGCGCGCTGGATCCGCGTCAAGGGCGCCACCAAGGACATCCCGGGCACGATCGGCCAGCCCGTGCAGGTGGGCGGGGCCACCATCAACCAGGGCGACATCGTCGTCATGGATGCCGACGGCGCCGCCGTGGTCGAGGCCGACCGGGTCGACGAGGTGCTCGACGCGTCGCGCAAGCGCGAGGCCAACGAGCGCGTCAAGCGCGTCAAGCTCGCGGCGGGCGCGCTGTCCTACGACCTTGACGGGCTGCGCGCCCGCGTCGAGGAGGCGTGACCGCCATGGCTGAGCCGCCCGATCTCGCCCACATCGCCCACGCCGAGCTGCTCACCCCCTTCCCCGACGAGAGTCTGCGCTTCTTCACGGAGCTGTTCGGGATGCAGATCGAGCACCGCGAGGGGCAGAGCGTGTTCCTGCGCGGGTGGGGCGAGTATCAGCCCTACGGGCTCAAGCTCACGGAGGCCAAGCTGCCGGGGCTCGGCCATATCGCCATCCGCGCCTACAACCAGGCGTCGCTCGCCCGCCGGGTGAGCGGGATCGAGGCCACCGGGCTCGGCGAGCAGTGGATCGAGGGCGACCACGGTCACGGGCCCGCCTACCGCTTCCGCGACCCCGACGGTCACGTCTTCGAGCTCTTCTACGAGCAGGATCGTTACGTGCCGCCAGCGGAGCTGCGCCCGCGGCTGCGCAACGTCCCCCAGCGCCACGTCGACCGCGGCGCGTCGGTCAAGCGCCTGGACCACGTCAACATCCTCGCCACCGACATCGCCGCCAACCGGCGCTTCGCCGAGGAGCAGCTCGGCTACCGCACCTACGAGCAGGTGATCCTCGACAACGGCGAGGAGACGGGCGCCTGGATGAGCCTGAGCATCGCCGCGCACGAGCTCATCTACACCGCCGACCACGCGGGCGGCCACGGCCGCCTGCACCACCTCGCCTGGTTCGTCGACACCCGCGAGGAGTGCCTGCGCGCCGCCGACCTGTTCCTGGACGCCGACGTCCCCATCGAGGCCGCTCCCTCCAAGCACGCCGTCGCCCAGGGGATGTTCCTCTACGTGTACGAGCCCGGCGGCAACCGCGTCGAGGTCACCACGGGCACCCACTTCATCTACGACCCCGCGTACGAGCCGATCCGGTGGACCGAGGCCGAGCGCGCCCGTGGCCAGGCGTGGGGCGTCAAGACGATCGAGACCTTCCACACCTACGGGACCCCACCGCTGGACGGGACGGTGGGCCCTCCCATCCCGCCCACCAGCCAACTCCCGGGCGCCCCCGCCGGCACCTACGCCCCCGATGGCGCATTTGCGTGACCACGGCTTCTGACGACACCCGCGCCATCCGCGACCTGGTCGAGAACTGGGTGGTATGGCGCGACGCGGGCGACTGGGAGCGCTTCGCCACGGTGTGGCACGACGACGGCGTGATGATGGCCACCTGGTTTCAGGGGCCCGCCGCCGACTTCATCCGCGTCAGCCGCGAGGGCTTTGAGCGCGGGGTGCGCATCCTGCACTTCCAGGGCGGCACCTCGATCGACCTCGCCGGTGAGCGGGCCATCGCGCAGACGAAGATGACGATCACCCAGCGCACCACCGTGGAGGACGTCGAGTGCGACGTCGTCTGCACCGGGCGCTTCTACGACTTCCTCGAACGCCGCGACGAACGCTGGCGCATCGTCCTGCGCCAGCCGATCTACGAGATCGACCGCCTCACCCCGGTCTCGGGCGGCCCCGGGCCGCAGCTCGACCGCGACCTGCTGGCGCAGTTTCCGTCCGGCTACCGCCACCTCGCCTACATCCAGACCAAGATCGGCTACGACGTCAAGCGCGACATGCCGGGGCTGACCGGCCCGGAGGTCGAGACCCTGTACCGCCGGGGCGCCGAGTGGCTGGCGAACACGTCGGGCTGACCCGGCCGCCCGACACCCCCAGCTAACGTTCGGCCCATGAGACCAGAGCGGCGCACCGTCGCCGCCGAGGTGTTCGCGGCAGGGCGCGACTACGACGCGACGCAGTCCGACCGGCTGGCGCGGCTCCGCAACGTCGCGCCCGAGACCGGCGAGCTGCTCGGCGTGCTCGTGCGGGCCACCCGCGCCCGGCGCGTGCTGGAGGTCGGCACCTCCAACGGCTATTCGACGCTGTGGCTCGCCGACGCCGTCGAGGCCGTGGAGGGACGCGTCGAGACGCTGGACATCGACCCCCGGCGCACGCAGCAGGCGCTGGCCAACCTCGCCCGCGCCGGGCTGGGCGAGGTCGTCGAATGCCGCACCATCGGCGCCGCCCAGGCGCTGGCCGAGTACCCCGACGCGGCCTGGGACTTCGTGTTCCTCGACGCCGAGCGCCCCGAGTACACGGGCTACTGGCCCAACCTCAGGCGCGCCCTGGCTCCGGGAGCGATGGTGGCCATCGACAACGCCATTTCCCACGAGTCCGAGCTGCACAGCTTCAGCCGCCTGCTCGGCGACGACCCGCACCTGACCAGCGCCCTGGTGCCGATCGGAGCGGGGCTCATCGTGGCCACGCTCGACGCCTGAACAAACCCGCGGCCTAACCGGACCCATCGGTCCGCTACGATATTCCCGTGGCCGAGGCATCCAAGACCCCCTACCAGCCGGAAGCGCTGGACCGCGCGACGATGATCGTAGCCGGGGTCGTCCTGCTCGGAGCGGTCATGTCGATCCTGGACACGACGATCGTCAACGTCGCCATCGACCACCTGGCGACTGTCTTTCATGCCTCGTTGACCACGATCCAGTGGGTCATCACCGGCTACACCCTGGCGCTGGCCACGGTCATTCCCATCACCGGCTGGGCGGCGGACCGATTCGGCACCAAGCGCATCTACATGACCTCGCTGGTGCTGTTCACCATCGGCTCGGTGCTGTCGGGCCTGGCCTGGAGCGCCGGCAGCCTCATCTTCTTCCGCGTTCTCCAGGGCATCGGCGGCGGGATGATCATGCCGTCGGTCATGACGATCATGACCAAGAAAGCCGGGCCGCACCGCATGGGCCGCGTCATGGGCGTCCTCGGGGTCCCGATGCTGGTCGCGCCGATCATGGGTCCGATCCTGGGCGGCTGGCTGGTCGACAGCGCTTCCTGGCGCTGGATCTTCTTCATCAACGTCCCGATCGGGATCGTCGCCTTCATCCTCGCGCTGATCGTGCTGGACGCCGACACGCCCCAGCCCGCGCATCGGCTGGACTGGGTGGGCATGGCGCTGCTCTCACCGGGCCTGGCCTTGTTCATCTTCGGACTCGCCGAGTCCTCCAGCTACGGCTTCGGCGCGGTGCGCTCGTGGGGCCCGACCCTGGCCGGCGTCGTGCTCATGGCCGCCTGGGTGCTGCACAGCTGGCGCACGCCCAATCCGCTCATCGACCTGCGGACCTTCGCCCACACGCGAGCGGGTGCCGCCGGCGGCACCTTCCTGCTCTTCGCCATCTCGGTATTCGGCTCGATGCTGCTCGTCCCGCTGTACTACCAGACGGTCCGTGGCCAGTCGGCGCTCAATGCCGGTCTGCTCCTGGCGCCCGGCGGTATCGGCGCGATGATCCTGATGCCGGTCGCCGGCAGGCTGACTGACCGCTACGGGCCGACGTGGCTGCCCGCCGCCGGTCTGCCGCTGGTGGCGATCGGGATGATCCCGTTCGCCTTCGTCGGCGCCAACACGTCCTACGTGCTGCTCGGCGCGGGCAGCTTCGTCCAGGGCCTGGGAATGGGCCTGGCGATGATGCCGAACATGACCGCGGCGATGCAGGCCGTCCCGCCGTCCGCGATCGCCCGCACCAGCACGGCGATGAACATCATCCGCCAGGCGGGCGCCTCGATCGGCACCGCGATCCTGTCGGTGCTGCTGGCGACCGCGATCGCAAGCAACCTGACCGGCATCATCGGCAGCCGCGTGACCGGCTCGGGCGGCGGCCTCGCCGCCCTCCAGCACCTGCCGCCGCGCGCGCACTCCGTGGTCGCCGTGCCGCTGGCGCACGCCTTCGCCTCGACGTTCGTGTGGGCACTGGCGCTGATCGTGGTCGCGTTCATCCCCGCCGCGGGGATGGCCATCTCGGGCTTCCGCCGGCCGCTGCGCGCGCCGACGGCCGAGGCCGCGCGGCAGCTTGTGGTGGAATAACCACCCCTGCCCCAGGTCGCCTACACCCGCGGACTCCACGAGCTCGGCGACGGGCTCCACGCCTACCTGCAGCCCGACGGCGGCTGGGGCTGGAGCAACGCCGGGCTCGTCTGCGCCGACGGGACGTCGCTGCTGGTCGACACGCTCTATGACCTGAAGCTCACCCGGGCCATGCTCGAGGCGATGGCGCCGGTCACCGAGCGCGCGCCCATCGACGCCGCGCTCAACACGCACGCCAACCCCGACCACTGCTTCGGTAACGAGCTGCTGCCGACCACCGCCGAGATCTACGCCTCCGCGGCCAGCGCCGAGGAGATGGGGCAGCTCTCACCCGAGGTGCTCCAGGCACTGAAGTCGGCGCCCGACATGCCCGGCGATCTCGCCGACTTCGTCCAGCATGCGTTTGGCCCCTTCGACTTCTCGAACATCACCTTCCGGGGCCCCTCGCAGACCTTCAGCGGACGTATGGAGCTGGCCGTGGGCGACCGCATGATCACCTTCCTCGAGCTCGGCCCGGCGCACACCGGCGGCGACACCATCGTCCACGTCCCGGACGCCGCCACCGTGTTCACGGGCGACCTGCTGTTCATCGACGGCACCCCCATCGTGTGGGCGAGCCTCAGCAACTGGCTCGCCGCGTGTGACCGCATCCTCGAGCTGGGCGCGACCACGCTCGTGCCCGGGCACGGACCGGTCACCGACGCCTCGGGGGTGCGCGACGTGCGCCGCTACCTGGCCTACATCGCCGACGAAGCGGGGCGGCGCTTCGCCGCGGGCATGGATCCAGCGCATGCGGCCAACGACATCGACATCTCCGACTTCGCCGATTGGGGCGACCCTGAGCGGATAGCGGCCAACGTGATGGCCGCCTACCGCGAGCTCGACCCCTCGCTCCCCCGGCCGGCCCCGCCTGAGCTGTTCATGCGGATGGCCGCCTGGCGCGCGGCCCACTGACGACCCCACGACAACGGAAAGGACCTCGATCGATGGCCACCAAGCAGACGGTCGCCGTGCTCGGCGCCGGCGGGATCATGGGCTTCGCCATGGCGCGCAACCTGGCCCGCGACGGCTACGCGATCCGCGCCTGGAACCGCTCACGCGAGAAGGCCGAGCCGCTGAGCGAGGACGGGGCCGAGATCTTCGACACCCCCGCGCAGGCGGCTGAGGGCGCCGACGTCATCCTCACCATCGTCGCCGACGCCGACACGGTGATCGATGCGATGAGCGGAGAGAGCGGGGCGTTGTCCGGGCAGCCGGCCGGCGACGCGGTGTGGCTGCAGATGAGCACCATCGGAATCGACGGCACAGAGCGCTGCGAGGCGCTGGCCTCCGCGCACGGCCTGCCGTTCTTCGACGCGCCCGTGCTGGGGACCAAGGCGCCCGCCGAGCACACCGGACAAGTAAACTTATAAGTTTACTTTAGGCCTCTTTCGTCAGAAAGATTCCGAGAGGGGTGTCGGATCGGGCCGGTGCTGTTCGTGGTAGGGGTGAGGCCGCCCACAAGGGCGGCGCCAGCCCAAAGGAGTCATCGTGACCGCTACCTACACCTTCGACGTCTTTTCCACCCTCGACGGCTTCGGCAGCCCGAGCCCCGGCAGCTGGGGCGGCTACTGGGGCAAGCAGGGCCCCGAGCTGCTTCACCATCGCGCGGCCCTGTACGGCGAGCCGCAGCGGCTCATCCTCGGTGCCAACACGTACCGGCTGTTCGGACACTTCCTGGCTTCGGGCGCTGCGGGGTCCGACGTGAGTGACGAGTGGGTCACCCGAATGCTGGGCCTGCCGGCCACGGTGGTGTCCAACACACTTGAGGGACCCCTCGAGTCGCCAGGCGGGACGGTCGCCAACGGCGACGCCGTTGACATCGTCGCCAGGCTCAAGGAGCAGTCCGAGGTGCCGCTGCGTTCGCATGGCAGCTTGTCGCTGAACCGGGCGCTGATGGCCGCCGGCCTGGTGGACCGTGTCCAGGTGACGATCTTCCCCGTGATCACCGGACAGACCGGAGCCAACCCGATCTTCCAGGGTACGGCCGACTTCGACCTCGAGCTGATCGACAGCAAGACGCTCGACGGCAACACCCAAGAACTGACCTACGCGCCCACCCTGCATGTCTGAGTCCGTCCATCCGCCGGTCCGGCTTGAAGTCCCTGGCCGCCCTACCAAGCTGTCTTGACACCACAGGAGGCGATCTAGATGCAGTACCTGGTTTCCGTGATCCACGATCAGGCCGGCCTCGCCACCCCGGACGAGATGGCGGCGATCGACGTGTTCAATGACCGGCTCCAGGCCGAGGGCCACTGGGTCTTCGCCGGCGGCCTCGCCTCGACCGACACGGCCACCGTCATCGACAACCGGGGTGAGGAGGCGATGGTCACCGACGGGCCCTTCCTGGAGTCCAAGGAGTACCTCGCCGGCTTCTGGGTCATCGAGGCGCCCGACCTCGACGTGGCGCTCGAGCTCGCCACCCACGGGTCGAAGGCCTGCAACCGCAAGGTCGAGGTGCGCCCGTTCCTGTGAACGTGGCCGATGTCGAGCGGGCGATCATCCGGGTCCACCACGAGGAGTGGGCTCGGGTGGTCGCCTCGCTGACGCGGCGTTTCGGTGACCTCGACATTGCCGAAGAGGCGGCGGCCGAGGCGTTCGCGACCGCTGTCGAGCGGTGGCCGGGCGAGGGCGTGCCGCCGAACCCCGGCGCCTGGCTGACCACCACCGCCAACCGCAAGGCAATCGACCGGATCCGGCGCGAGAGCAAGCGCGACGACA
>DASXCN010000096.1:0-5030 GCA_036491155.1 Solirubrobacteraceae bacterium
CCCGCCGCGCCTGATACTGGAGCGGTGCTCGATCCGCTCTCAGACCCTCGCGCCGAGGACCTGCTCGCCGCGGTGCCCGCGGACGTCAGCACGCTGGCCACGGCCTTCCACACGGCCGCTCAAGAGGCGGCGATGACCGCCACCGGGCTGCTGGCCGCCCGCGAGGACGGAACCTGGACGGGCCACGCCGCCAGTGCCTTTCGCGACTCGATCGGTCAGGTGCCGGGCGAGCTCGAGCACATCAAGCGGGGCTACGCCGCGGTGGCCACCGCGCTTAGCGACTACGAGGTGACACTGGCGCTGGTCCAGAGCGACTTCGTCAGGGTGGTGGGCCAGCTCAACGACCTCGACACCCAGATCGGCACCGCGCGCACGGCCGCCACCACCGCCCAGACCGGCATGACCCCTGGCCATCCCATGACGTTCGCCCAGCTGCGCCAGGCCGAGCTGGCCATCGCCCAGACGCGCCACGCCCTGGAGGGCTATCACGCCCAGGCGGCGGCGCTCCGCTCGCGGGCGTTCATCCTGCTGGAGGAGTTCGACACCGCCCGCGAGCTGTGCCGTGCCACCGTGGCCGCCGCTCAGCGCACGGCCCCGGTGCGCCCGCAGTCGGGCCAGGGCAAGCACGTGGCCGCCGCGGGCGGCACGCTCTCGCGCGTGACGGGCGCGACGTGGCAGATGACGCCGATGGGCGCAGGCGGCGACCAGCGGCTGTCGCCCGAGGAGCGCCAGCGGATCGAGGCCATGATCCGGGCGGCCGACGGCCTGCTCGGCACCCCGTACGTCTACGGTGGCGGGCACGGCGCCGGCGGCGGCTTGGACTGCTCCGGGTTCGTGTCGGCGGTGCTGCGCTCCGGAGGCTTGCTCAACGGCGCGGTGACCACGGAGGGCTTCGCCAGCCAGCCGGGCATCGCCTCGGGCGCGGGACGCTACGTGACGATCTATGACCGCACCGGCTGTGGCCCCAACGAGCACGTGATCATCTCGATCAACGGCCGCTTCTACGAATCGGGCGGCGGCAGCGCCAGCGGCGGCGCCCCCTTCGTGCACCACTTCACCCCGAGCGCGTCCTACCTGGCGTCGTTCAACACGGTCCTGCATCCCACGGGGCTATGAGCCCAGCGGACCGCCGCGCGCCCCCGGCCATCAGGCCGGTGCGAGGTGCATTGGAGCGATCCGGGGGCGTGTCGCGCCCGCGCCACCTTGTACGCTGGCCAGGTGCGGGCTCAGGAAAGGGCTGTCTTGGGAGCCGCCGTCAGTGCCACGGAGTTGCAGACCCTGATCCATGCGGCGCGTCGCGGGACTCCGTTTCTCTTCCTGCGCGACGACAGCGGCGAGCAGTTGGTGGTGGCCCTGGACGGCGAGCGGCTGGTGCTGGGTCGCGCCCCCGGCAGCGACCTGGAGATCGGCTGGGATCCACGCGTGTCGGGCGTCCACGCCCATCTGGAGCGGCGCGGCCCCCGGTGGACGATCGAGGACGACGGCCTGTCGCGCAACGGGACGTTCATCAATGGGGACCGCCTGCGTGGGCAGCGCACGCTGCGCGATGGGGATCTGATCGGGGTCGGGGACACGGTCCTGGGCTTCCGCCATCCGGAGCCCGAGCCGGTGCTGGCCACCATCTCGGTGCCGACGCTGTCAGCGCCGGCCGTCTCCGAGGCTCAGCGGCGCGTGCTGGTGCAGTTGTGCCGGCCGCTGGCCGGCGAGGATTCAGCGGCGCCGGCGACCAACGAGCAGATCGCCGCCGAGCTGGTGCTGAGCCTCTCGGCGGTCAAGGGCCATCTCCGCGTGCTGTTCTCGCGGTTCGGCCTGGAGGACGCGCCCCAGAATCAGAAGCGGCTGCTGTTGGCCGAGCGGGCGCTGTCCAGCGGCGCGGTCCGCGCCGACGAGCTGTAGCCGCGCGCTCAGCCGCCGATCGTGGTTGTGCCCGAGCCGCCGCTGCCGCCGCTGCTCTTCTTGTGATGCGACGTCGAGCCGCTCGACGAGGGAGCGGACGACGAGGTACTGGGAGCGGGCTGGCTGACCACCGGCGCGGGCTCGACCGGCGTCGTGGGCGTTACCGTCTGCGGCGTCGTGGCCGGTGTGGCCGAGGCGACGGACACCGGCGCCTTGGCCTTGGCCTTGTGCTTAGGACGCGGCTTGGGCCGCGGGCGCAGCGACGCTTTCAGCGGGGCGAACTGCGAAACCAATTCCTTGTTGACCTTGTGGGGGGCGACGCGCGGGGTGACGGCCGCGACCGGCGTCACTTTCGCGGTCGGTGTGGCCGCACGGGCGGGCGTCTCGTGGTTGACCGCCCGCGCGACGAGAAACGCCGCGCCAAACGCCGCCACGATGCAGATAAAGGCTGTCCCCGCCAAACGCACAGTCAAATAGTACCCGCCGAGGAGCGATCGTCTACCGGTTGTGCGCTGAGATCGACGGATATTCGGTGCAAAACCGGTGGATTGGGGGGATACTGTCGATGATGCGCAGTGCCGAAGAGGGGTGGATCGGCAGGATGCCGGTCAGCAAGTGGAGGCAGTGGCTGCGACCGGTCATAGCCGGCTGCGCACTGACACTCGCGCTTCCGGCGCTGGCCCTGGTGGCATGCGTCGCCGGACTAGCGGCGGCCTGGCCGGCTGCCGCGTCAGCCGACAACGGGAACCTGTGGCTGTACGGGACCGCTGCCACGGGGGACACCGGGCAGGCCGTCCTCAGCGGGTCAGGCCCCGCCATCGCCGGCCTGACGACGGGCGGATATGAGGCCGCGTGGCAGGGCCCCGACGGCGTTCTGACAACCACCGGGAGCAACGGAGCAGGCCGGCTCGGGTTGGCGATGGCGAGCGCGACCAACCCCGCCATCACGGGCACGGCCGGCGGGGCGTGGGAGATCGCCTTCCAGGGCGCCAACACCGACCTGTGGACGACAGGCGCAGCCGGAGTCAAGGACTGGGGCCAGGGCATGATGGCGGGGTCGAGTCCCGCGATCACCTCGCTTTCCGGCGGCGGGTTTGAGGCCGCGATCGAGACCAACGGGACCGACCTGTTGACGGCCGGGACCGCCGACCTCACCAACACCCTGCAGGGCATGTGGGCTGGATCGAGCCCCACCATCGCGCCCAACGGGGCTAGTTATCAGGCGGCGTTCCAGGCCAACACCACCGATCTCTACCTCTACAACCCCAGCTCGGAATCCAACACCTCGGAGGGGATGCTGGCCGGCACCAGCCCCTCGATCGCGGCGCTGGCCACCGGCGGCCACCAGGTCGCGTTCCAGGCCAACACCCAGCAGCTGTTCGTATATGGGACCGCCGGGCTCGCCGACGCCAACATCGGCATGGACCCGGCCACCAGTCCCAGCATCACAGCGCTGGCGGCGGGCGGCTACGAGGTCGCCGCGCACGGGAGCAACGGCGACCTGTGGCTGTATGGATCGGCCGGGACGCTCGACACCGGGCTGGGGATGGCGCCCGGCACCACCCCGAGCATCGCAGCGTTGACGGGCGGTGGCTACGAGGTCGCCTTTCAGGCCAAGCCGGTGCCCGTCACCCCTGTCGTCTCCACGCCCATCCCTCCGCCGCCGCCGACCGCTCATGGCAAGCCCGCACTGCGGGTCAAGGTCCTGATCAGGTGGAAATGGGACCGTGGGCACAGCCGCATCGTGAAGTTCTTCGTGGGCCGTCATCCCCACGACATGACGCTGCGGATGCGTTGCCAGGGCCACGGTTGCCCGACCCGGCGCACCCGCATCGCCCGACCGGGCAGGCTCAAGCGCTTCATAGGGGCAGTCCTGGGGACGCGGTACGCGGTCGGCGACCGCATCCTGTTCACGCTCAGCGCGTCGCACTACCGCACCGAGCGCGCTCAGATCACCATTCGTGCGAGCCGCAAGCCGGCGGTGAGGTTGCTGTGACACATTCGATGTTCAGCCAGAGGGACGGACGCCCATGACCGACGAGCTTCAGCGCAGCGTCGAACTGCTTGAGCAGCTGCTCGGCGACTCGCAGTTGCGCCGCCGCTTCCGCACTGACGCAGCGACCGTGCTCACCGAGGCCGGGCTGCCCGAGCTGGCCGCCGGCCTGGGCCACGGCGGGCGCGCCCTGATGACGCTCGAGATGCGCGAGTCGCGCTCCAGCCTGGCCGGCGTGATGGTGGCGGCGGCCGCCGAGGGCGTCGACCTCGCGCAGTTCGCCGAGCACGCCGCCCCCGCACTGGCCCACGACGCGGGCGACGCCATCCAGCACCTCATGCAGCACCCCCACCAGGCCGCGGCCAAGCCCGTTCATGACGCTGCGCCGGCGCCGGCGCCGACGCAGCCCGCCAAGCCGAGCTTCGAGCCTCCGGCGTCGAACCCGGAGCTCGTCCCGCGCGAGCCGAAGGCACCGAGCCCGGCGGACGCCTCCCTGCCTGAGAACCAGCCGGCCACCGCGGCCCCCACCGGCGCCGCCCAGCCGGAGGCGGCCTCGGGCACCCAGCCGGCGGCGATGCAGACGCCGTCTGCGGGTGCTCGGCTGGTCACGGGGTCCGAGGGGGGCTCAGGCCGCCACGTTGGTGGCGGCGGGTCGCACGCGAGCGGCGGGTCTGCGGGCCGGGCGTCGGGCGGAGCCGCCGTCGGGGGTCAGCCGCCCGGTGGACACGGCCAGCCGGGTCAGCAGCCACCGGGTCAGCAACCCGCCGAGCACCAACCCGGCGGCTCGACCCCCGAGCCACCCGCACCGGACCCGACCGACGCCGGGCCGGTCTACCCGGGCGACCAGGCCACGCCCCAGCAGTTCGCGGCGTGGATGGGCGCCCGTGCCGCCAAGGCCGGGCTGCCCCCCGAGCTGCCGGTGATGGCCGCGCTCACCGAGTCGGGGCTGCGCAACCTCAACTATGGCGACCGCGACTCCGTGGGCTTCTTCCAGATGCGACTGGGGATCTGGGATGAGGGCGCCTACGCCGGATATCCCAGCAACCCCGAGCTTCAGGTGCAGTGGTTCATCGACCATGCCGTCGCGGTCAAGAACGAGTATCCGGAGCTCGCCAACAACCCCAACAGCTGGGGCGACTGG
>DASXCN010000097.1:0-3188 GCA_036491155.1 Solirubrobacteraceae bacterium
TACGGCTTCCCGGGCGTCACCTGCATCAGCGTCAACGACGAGGCGGTCCACGGCATCCCGGGACCTCGGCGCCTGCGCCAGGGTGACCTGGTGTCGCTCGACGTCGCCGCCGAGCTTGGCGGGTTCTACGCCGACGCGTGCGTCACGGTGGCCGTCGGGCGGGCCCGGCCGGCCACCAACCGCCTGGCCGTCGCGGCGCGGCACGCCCTCGCCGACGGCCTCGCCGCCGCCCGGGCCGGAGCGCCGCAGAGCGCGATCGGGGCGGCCGTCGAGCGCGCCACCACTGCGCGCGGCTACGCGGTGTGCGTCGAGCTCATGGGACACGGAATCGGCCGGCACCTCCATGAGGCGCCCGACGTCCCCAGCGTCTTTGACGCGGCGCTGACCCAGCCTCTCACCGACGGCCTGGTGCTCACCGTGGAGCCGATCGTCAGCGCCGGAACGGGCGCCGTGCGCCAGGGTCGCGACAGCTGGACGGTGTGCACCGCCGACGGGGCGCTTGCCGCCCACGAGGAGCACACCATCGTCATCACCCCCGGCGCGCCGCTCGTCCTCACCGCCTGAGGAGTCGCGGCAAGTCGGGTCAGGAGATCTCGCCCGGCACGGCGGTCAGCTTCTGCTGTTGTTGCGCGGTGAGCAGGTGCTCACGCGCGATGGCGCCGTTCTGGAGCCACGGCCAGAAATCTCCCTGGCGTTTGCCCGCGCGCAGCACCGTGCTCCACCACTCCGTCGCGACGCGCCCATCTCGAGAACTCTGCGTCCAGGCCAGCGAGTAGTCGTGAGCGGCGATCTGGCGCACGAACTGGCAGGCGTTGATGGGCGGCGCGTCGAGTGACGCGTTGATCTGGTCGGCCAGGCCGCGTACGAACCTCTGCATGATCGGGTTGGGCAGCGTCAGTTGGGCCCACGTGCGGGTCGCGACCCTCAGCTTCGGCGCGGCGATTCCGACCGCGGCCTCCATCGTCTCCATCTTCGTTGCTTCCTGGTAGATGGAGTCGGTCTTCCCGATGTCGCTGTTCACCGTGCCGCTGTCGAGGTGGTGCAGGTACGGCGCCTGACAGGCGCTGATGCGCTGGCCGGTCAGCTTGGAAGCCTGGGTGATCGCCATCGCCTCAGCGGGCGTGAGCGAGTCATAGAACGTGGCCGCCGGAGCCCACACCTCGAGTGCCTGCGCCTTCAGGGAGCCGGGCGCCGGCACGACCGCCGGAGCCGCCGAGTCCGTCGGTCCCGGCCTCTGCTGTGACGACCCCACCAGCAGGAACGCCCCGGCGACGAGCGCCACCACCAGCAGGGATACGGCGACCCATGCGCCGGTCGCCAGCCGTGGTGGCACCAGCCACTGGCGCCGGCGGGCGCGGGACGGCGCGGGGCCGGCAGAGCGCTCGGAAGCAATCCGCTCATCGAGAATGGCGCGGGCGGCGCGGGCGGCGCGGCGGCTCGGTGAAGGCGCGGAGGGCCGGGAGCGCCTGAGGCGGTCAAGCTCGTTGCTCATGAGCCGTCTCCAGGTTCTTGGGGGGCGATAAAGGGGGACAGTGGCGGCGGCTCCAGGAGCTCGCGGAGGCGTCCGCGGCCACGCGAGATCCGCGAGCGAACGGTGCCCACGGCCACGCCCAGCGCGTCGCCGATCTCCTCATAGGACAGGCCTTCCCAGGCGTAGAGCAGCAGCGCATCACGCTGGTCAGGATCGAGCGCAGCGACGGCGGCGAGCACCTCCTGAGCCTCGAGGTCCGCCTCACGGCCGGACGTGCGCTCGCGCTCGACAGCGGCCAGTTCGACGACGGCGTGGTCCGCTCGCCGGTCCGCTCGCCATTTGTTTCGCAGCAGATTGGTGGCGATCCCGAACAGCCACGGGCGAGCCGACCCGGCGGAGGTGCTGAACGTGCGCCGCCGCTCGAAGGCGATGACGAACGTCTCGGCGGCCAGATCGTCGGCTCCCGGCCCGCCCACGCGGCGGGCCAGGTACGCATGGATCACTGTGAAGTGCCGGTCGAAGATCGTCGAGAACGACTGCGGCGACGACAACGACTCCGCGATAACGAAGGCGTCCGATTGTTCATCGCGCAGTGGCATTAGGAGACCCACGCCATCCAGTTGTCCCAATGCCCCGAAAAGTTCCCCGCAGGACGGCTCAGCCCATCAGCGCCTCGGCGCGGCAGTGACTCCCTCCATGCGCCGCCGATCCTACTCGGCCCTCCGGAGCCGGGGAAACGCCGTTACGCTTGCCGCCATGGCGGGGCGAGGTCTGCGACGTACGTCGGTGCTGGCAGTCACCGTGGCCACGGCCATCGGTGCCGGCGCCGCGCCCGCCGAGGCCGGTGGCGGGCTCACGGGGTCCCGGGCCGCGGTGCGCGTCGCGCAGCACGTGCTGGCCCATATCCGGCACGTCACGGCCATCCGTTGGCTGCAGGGAGGCGACCAGTGGGAGTGTCCCTCGGGTGGCGGCCCCATCGTCGGGCCCGCGCTCAGGCGGCCGGCGCGCAACTGTCGCCGGGCCACGGTGAGCTTCGACGAGAACCTCCGCCACGGACGGATCACGCGATCGGTGGCGACGACGACGGCCCGGGGACTGGCCACCGAGAGCGAACTCGTCACCTCCTCCGGGGACTGGATGCGGTCAGGCGGGGCTCACTGCTGGGAGGCTGAGGGAGCAGGCCTCGTCAACGAACCGGCGTTCAGCTACGCGGGTGAGCGGCTGCGCATCAGCGCTCGCACTGCTCATGTCATCACGCTGCGTGGAGCCGGCGGCGGCGTGCGGGAGACCGACGCCATCGACGCCCTCACGTTCGCGGTGCGCGAGGTGGATGTGCGCGTACCGGGGATCGGCGGCAGCGCGGAGCTCGTCGGTCGCTTCTCCGAGCAGGCCCACCCGTTCGCCCTCCCCCGCCGGCCGCGCCGCGTCTGCTCGGACATCGTGCGCTTTCCGCCTCACCCCTCCCGCTGACCTCGGCGGCGCACGATCCGGACACAGACCCTCGCACACCGCCGCCCCGGCGGTGAATCGACTAGTCCGCGACGCCCAGACCCCAGCCGCCGTCGATGACGATCTCCTGGCCGGTGATGTACTGCGACGCGGGCGCCGCCAAGAACAGCGCCACGCCCTTGATGTCATCGGGCTGGCCGATGCGGTGCATCGGAACGTCCCGCGCGATCGCCGCCTGCAGCTCCGGGTTGTGCGCGTGACCGCCACC
>DASXCN010000098.1:0-12803 GCA_036491155.1 Solirubrobacteraceae bacterium
GGCCGAGCTGGCGGCAGGACGCGCCGGCATCCTCGACGGCGTTCAGCTCTACCACATGGTGCTCGAGGGGGCCGTCTTCTCCGCCGGGCAGCGCGCGCTGCTCGACGACCTTGCCGACGACGCGCTGCCGGGGATACGCGCAGGCGTGGCGCATGTCGAGAACGACGAGCGGTGGCACGTCGGCTTCGGCGTGCGCTGCCTGATCGAGGCTCAGGTGACCGATCCGCTCGTTGACGACCTTCTCGCCAGCGCCACCGCGGCGGCCGCCGCCTGGGGGGACGTCGTGCCCACCGCCACGCGCGAGGAGGCCGTGACACAGTGCCGGCGGCGGCTCGCGGTCGCTGGGCTGGTCGAAGCGCAGCCAGCGGCCTAGAGGCCTAGTGCCAGAGACCTGGTGCCCGGCACGGGTGCGCATATTCCGCTCAGGTTGAGATGACGATCGCCATCGCGATGTAGGCGACGTACAGGCCCGTCAACGCGGCGCCTTCGACCCGGCCCAACTGCTTGCGGACGACGAGCACCGCCGCGAAGATCGCGGGGCTGGCCGCGGCGACGGGCAGATAGAAGCGGGTCGTCTGCGGCCCGAGCGTGAGCGGCTTGACCAGGGCGATGATCCCCGCGTTGAGCGCGGCGAAGTGAACCACGGTCCCGGAGATGCTCCCGAGGCCGATCTCGGGTCGTCCCCGCCGCGCCGGCACGGCGAAACGCGCGAGCTCCTCGGCCTCGACCGCCGCCGCCAGCGCAGTGTTGCCCAACAGCGTCTGGGGAACCCCCAGCCGCCGCACCGTTGTGCGCAGACCCTGTCCGATCAGCCACCCGCCGCCGGTCAGCAGCGCCAGACCGGCGAGGAGCCGCAGGCCCGGCCACCGGACATGCTCGTCATCGTCCGGCGCGGCGAGCAGCGCGCGTCCCGAGCGGGCCAGGCCGATCAGCGCCACCACCGACCAGACCACCAGGAGCCCGCCCTCGACCCGGGAGATGTGCCCGTCGATCGCGAACGCGAACAGCGGGACCGGCGCCATGGCGGTCCACACCGCGAACCGCGTCGGGAGCTCGACGCGGATCGGGGCGATCAGGCCGCCCAGTCCTCCCACGCCGAACGCCAGGAACGTCACGCCGCCCAGGAACGTCCCGGCCGCGGCGCCCGGCAACCCCTTGGCGTTGGCCGCGATCCCCGCAGCCAGGTTCTCGGTCTCGAACCCCGAGAGGGCAACCGAGAGCGCAAACGCCGAGATCCCCAGGGTGCGGGCGACCGCGAGCAGCCCATCCACGACGATGTCCGCGGCGAAGATGACCACCACGAGCCCGACCACGAGGACGATGAGACCGGCAGCTCCCGACAAGCGACGGTCATCGTCGCAGAAGCGCCGACGCCGGCGGCGCCCCGGTTACCGGGCGAGCCGGAAGCGACCGACCAGCTCGGCGAGGCCGTCGGCGGAGGCCGCCAGCTCCGAGGCGGAGACGGCGAACATCTGAGTCGAGGCCGACGTTTCCTGCGCGGAAGCCGACACCTCCTCGGCCGCCGCCGAGGACTCCTCGGCAATCGAGGCCACCACGGCGATGTTCTCGTGCACCCGCTGGGCGCCGCCGGCGATCTCCTCGACCACGGCGGTGATCTCCTCGACGCGGCCGCTCATGTCCGACACGCTCTGACCGAGGGCGAGGAAGGCCTCGCGGGCCTCCTCGACGACGACCGTGCTCTGGGTCGAGCGCTCCGTGCCGGCCTCGACCACGGCCACGGTGGCAGTGGTCTCGGACTGGATCTCGGTGATCAGCGCCGAGATCGTGGCCGCCGCCTCCTGGGACTCCTCGGCGAGCTTGCGGACCTCCTCGGCGACGACGGCGAACCCCTTGCCCTGCTCCCCGGCCCGGGCGGCCTCGATGGCGGCGTTGAGCGCCAGCAGGTTGGTCTGCTCTGCGATTGCGGTGATGGTGCGAGTGATGCCGCCGATCTGATCGGACTTCTCGCCCAACTGGGTGATGGCGTCGGTGGCGGCCTGGGAGGACTCGCGGACGGCGTCCATGGCCTGGGCGGCGCGGGTGACGGCGTCGGCCCCGCCGCTGGCCATCAGGCGGGCGTTCTCGACCGCCTCGGCGGTGCGCTGCGCGATCGCCGCACCCGATTCGGCGGCGGCCGCGACCTGCTCGGCGACGCGGCGCGTCTCGTCGATGGAGGCGACCTGACGCTCGTTGCCGTGGGCGACGTCGATGATCGCGCTGGAGACCTCGTTGACCGAGCGGCCCGCATCCTCGGAGGTGGACGCGATCTGGCGCGTGGACGAGTTCATCGTCCCCGTCGCCTCGTTGATCGAGCCGACGAGCGTGCGAAGCCCGCGGGTCATGTCGGCGAGGGCGTGGCCCAAGGCGTCGTGGTCCGAGCGCGGCACCACCTCCACGGTCAGGTCGCCGTTGGCGATCGTCTGGGCGACGCCGGCGGTGGCCTTGAGGTAGTCGGTCATCGCGTTGAAGTCCGAGGCCATCTCGCCCAGCTCGTCGCGGCTGGTCACCTCGACGCGCTGGTCGATCTCGCCATGGGCGATCTTCTTGGCGGCGCGGCCGACGGCTCCGATCCCGTGGGCCAGGCGCCGCGAGATGACCAACGCCACGCTGACGGCCACGGCCACGGCGATGAGGAGGAGCACGAGGATGAGCATGCGCCCCGCGGTGTAGCTCGAGCGCGACGTGGCCGCGGTGCGCGTGGCCACCGTCTGCTTGTACTTCTCCCAGGTGGCGTCGGCCGCCTTCAGGGCGTCGTAGGCGGCGTCGCCGGGGCCACTGCCGATGACGGCGCTGGCGGCGGCGGTCTGACCCTTGTCGGCGAGGTGGCGGAAGGACGCGGTCTTGGCTACGTAGGTGGCGAAGGCGGCGCGGAAGCCGGCCAGCAGGCGAGCGTCGGCTGCGTCGGCGACCAGCCCCTCCTTGCGGTAGCTGCTCAGCAGGCCGCTCATGGTCTGCAGGTCGCCGGTCAGGTCGCCCGACACGCCGTCGGCGCCCGCGCGGTCGGCGGGGGTGGCGAGGATGTAGTGCAGCTCGTCCTTGCGGTACTTGTTCATCGCCGCGGACGCCTGCCCGACGATGTCGCTGGCCGGGACGACGCGGGTGGCCAGCTGGCCGACCTTGCCGTCGAGGCTGCCGAGCTTGCTGATCGCCAGAAGACCGACGGCCAGCAGCAGCGCCACGACGATGCCAAATGAGGCCAGCAGCCGCGAGCGGATGGACAGGGACGTGAGTGTGGGCACAGTGACTCCTCGTTGGCGCAAGACGGGTCCCATCGGCCGAGCGGGCCTGGCCATTGACTCGGCCGCGCTGGGCCGGCCTTGAGCGTTCGAGGCCGCCCTGGACTCCCCGTGTCTGGACGCTGACACCTCAGGACAAAATGTGACCTCATGCCGACATAGCGTCGGCCCGCACCCACACACAAGGAGCGTCAGACGATGGACATGAAGCTCGAGCTGGTGGCGGTCCCGGTGTCAGACCCCGACCGCGCCAAGGCGTTCTACACCGAACAGGTCGGCTTCAACGCCGACCACGACATCCCGGTCCAGGAGGGCCTGCGCTTCATCCAGCTCACGCCTCCCGGCTCGGCGTGCTCGATCGCCATCGGCCAGGGGGTGACCGAGGCCGAGCCCGGCAGCGTCGTCGGGCTGCAGTTGGTGGTCACCAGCGCCGCCGAGGCCCGCGACGAGCTCGCCGGGCGCGGGGTGGACGTGTCCGACGTGCAGGAGTTCCCGTGGGGGAAGTTTGTGTTCTTCTCAGACCCCGACGGCAACCGCTGGTCGGTCCAGGAGGTCCTGCCTCCCGATTGACCCGAAGTTAGTCAGCGCGCTGACCACCCGTGACCGCCCCCGTCAGATCGGACATCCGTCCACCGTTTCTCGATTGAGTAAAGGTTCCGGTGTCCGTGGGGGCGGCGGCGGCCAGGATGCGAGCTGATGGGTGAGCAGGATGCTCACCGTGGAGGTACAGGGTGCACCGCATTGTTGTTCTCGCCGTGGTCGGAGTGCTCATGGCCGTGGCCGCGTCGCACATGCTGAGGACGGCCTCGCATGCGGTGCGCGCCGCGCACACCGCGGCCCACGTGTTGCGATGTGACGCGACGACGCTGAATCGCTACGACGCCGCCGACCCGTCCGACGGCGACGATCCGACGGCGCCGTGCGCCGGGATCGCCAAGCGGCTCCAGGCGGAGACCGAGGCCGGCGAGGCCGCCGTCGCCCCGGCGCCGCCGGGCCAGTAGTGGCCGCCCTCCCGCCTCATGCGGGCGGCCATGAAACGCGGCCGCCCGCGCGCTGAGCGCGGGCGGCCGCAGAATTTGTCAGCCGGCGGCCGGCTCCGGCGCCGCCGAGGAGTGCTCCCCGCGCGTCGTCGCGCTGCGCCCCTCGACGTTGAGCCGCGGCAGCGCCGAGTCGAGCCAGTGCGGGAGCTTCCAGTTGGCGTCGCCGATCAGGATCATCAGGGCCGGCACCAGCACCGAGCGCACGATCAGTGCGTCGAGCAGCACCGCGCTGGCCAGGCCCACGCCGAACAGCTCGATGATGCGCTCGCCGCCCAAAATGAACGACGCGAACACCAGCACCATGATGGAGGCCGCGGCGGTGATGGTCCGGCCCGTGGCGGCCAGCCCGTGGGCTACCGCCTCGGTGTTGTCGCGCCGGCGGTGCCATTCCTCATAGATGCGGCTGACGAGGAATATCTCGTAGTCCATCGAGAGCCCGAACAGGATGGGGAACATGAGCACCGGGACGAACGTCTCGATCGGACCGGTAGTGCCACCGAGCCAGCCCTTCTGGAAGATGGCGGTCACGATGCCGAAGGCCGCACCGGCCGACAGCAGGTTCATGACCGCCGCGGTGAGCGGGATGACCAGGCTGCGGAACACCGCCATCAGGAGCAGGAAGCTGAGCAGGACGACCACCCCGATGAACAACGGCAGCTTCGCCGACAGGATGTGGCTGAAGTCCTCGAAGATGGCCGTCGTCCCGCCGACGAGCACGGTCAATCCCGTGCCCTTGGTCGCCGCCGGGATCACGGTGTCGCGGACGTGGTTGAGCAGGTCCGTGGTCGAAGCCGCCTGCGGAGAGCCCTTGGGATAGACGCTGGCGATTGCCACCGTCGGGTGCCCGTCGCCGCCGAGCGTCGTCACGCTGGTCGACCCGACGACGCCGGGCGTCGCCGCCACTGCGGCCTGCGCCTTCTTGAACGCCGCCAGATCTGACGGCTGCTTGATCTGAGCCACGAGCTCGAGCGGCCCGTTGTAGCCGGGGCCGAAACCCTTGGCCAGCAGGTCGTAGGCCTTGCGGGTCGTCGTGCTGGAGGGGTCCGTTCCCGCGTCGGCCGAGCCCAGGCGCATGGAGAAGAACGGGATGGCGATGATGATCATCACCAGCGCGGCCACGGTGGCGAAGACCGCCGGGCGCCTGCTCATCACGTTGGTCCAGCGCACCCAGGCGGGCGACTCGACGTTGAACTGGAGCTTGCCCTCCTTGCGCGCCCTGCGCTCCCGCCGGCGCGGAACCATTCTGCCGATGGGGGTGGCCAGGAGGGCCGGCAGCAGCGTGAGCGCCGCGAGCACGGTGAATGCGACCGTCACCGACGCCGCGATTGCCACGCCATAGAGGAAGCTCACGCCCAGGGCGAACATGCCGAGCATGGCGATGCACACGATCAGCCCGGCGAACAGCACGGCCCGCCCGGAGGTGTCGATGGCTTCGACCACCGAGGCCTCACGGGTCTCGCCCCGGGCCAGGGCCTGCTTGAAGCGGGTGACGATGAACAGCGCATAGTCGACCCCGACTCCGAGCCCGATGAGCAGCGCGAGCTCCGTCGAGAAGGTGGCGATGTTCATCGCGTGCGAGAGGAGGCCGACGACGGCCGTGCCCGCGCCCAGCGACACGCCGGCGGTGATCAGCGGCAGGAGCATCGCGAAGAAGGACCCGAAGACCAAGAACAGCACGATCGCCGCGGCGATGAACCCGAACAACAGGCCGCTGCCCGAGTTGTTGGTGTTGCCGGCCTCGGCGATGTTGCCCTCCACCTGGAACTGCACCCCGTCGCCCGATTTCGACGTGATCGAGTTCACGAAATCCCGGGCCTGGGGCGCCGTGATCTTGTTCTGGTTGGCGGCGTTGGTGAACGTCACGTTGGCAAACGCCACCTGACCGCCCGGAGCGATCTGATGACTCGTCGCCGGGGTAAACGGCGAGACGACGCTGGCCACGTTGGGGTCGGCCGCCACCTTGGCAAACACCTTCTTGGCCCGCGCCACCACGGCCGGGTCGGTGACCTTGCCGTGGTCGACGCCGATCACCAGCTGATCGGTCTCGCCCGAGTTGTGGGGGCTGGCCTTCTGCAGCAGGCGGATGGCGTCAAAGCTGCCCGTGTGGGGAAGCTTGAAGTTGTCGGTGAAAGCGCTGCCCGCCGCCGAGTGGATCCCGACGAGCGCGACCAGCCCGACGACCCAGCCCAGCAGGGCCAGCCATTTATGTCTGAAGCACCACGAAGCTACGGTTCTCATACGACAGTCATTCCCTCCAAAGGTCGTTGCGCCCTTGAGGCTAGGCCTCGGCGGTGTTCGGCGTAAGTGGCCTGAGGCCGAAATCCGTCATGACAATTGTCATGCAATCGCCGCACCGCGCCCACCCGCGCCACCGATTGAACACATGTTCGCTGACATTTGGCTGACAACCTCTGGCCGCGCAGCGCGATGAGCCCGTCCAGGAGCGCGAGAAGTCGCAAAAGCGCCGGCCTACTGCTCTTTCGTCACGCCGGCGCGGACCTGGAGGTGCTGCTCGTGCACCCCGGTGGCCCGTTCTGGGCCAAGCGCGACGAGGGCGCGTGGTCGATCCCGAAGGGGGAATGCGAGGACGGGGAGGACCCCCGCTCCGCCGCCTGGCGCGAGTTCGGCGAGGAGCTCGGGTCCCCGGCGCCCGAGGGCGACGCGCTGGAGCTCGGCGAGGTTCGCCAGAAGGCGGGCAAGACGGTGGTGGCGTGGGCGATCGCCGGCGATCTCGACTCCGAGCAGATCACCAGCAACACCTTTGAGATGGAGTGGCCCCCGCGCTCAGGCCGCTCTCAGCAGTTCCCCGAGGTGGACCGGGCCGGGTGGTTCTCGCTGCCCGAGGCGCGCGAGCGGATCAACCCCGCGCAGGTGGCCCTCCTGGATCGCCTCAGCCAGGCTCTGGACGCGTGACCCACCGCTCAGCGCTAGCGTGGCCGGCGCGATGAGCCACGGCGACGGCGACAACATCAGCCCCACCGCGCACTACACCGGCGAGGTGTGGCGCCGCGCCGGGCTCTCGCATCCGTGGCTGGGCACCCGCGAGGGCCGGGTCATGGTCGACGCGCTGCATCCGCTGATGGCGGTCAGCGACGCACTCGGCGGACCCTCGCTCGAGAGCTATCTGCTGGCGCGCCACCGGGCCATCGACGCGCTGCTCACCGACGCGGTGGAGAACGGTGGCGTCAGCCAGGTGGTGGAGATCGCCGCCGGGATGTCCGCGCGGGGCTGGCGCTTTGCCAACCGCTACGGCGACCGTCTCACCTACGTCGAGGCCGACCTGCCCGCCATGGCCGCGCGCAAGCGCCGGGCGCTTGAGCGCATCGGGTCGCTGTCTGACGCGCACCGCGTGGCTGAGGTCGACGCGCTGCGCGACGACGGGCCCGGCAGCCTCGCGCAGGTCGCCTCCGGACTGGACCCGGACGCCGGGGTGGCCGTGGTCACCGAGGGCCTGCTCGGGTATCTGTCCACCGACGCCGTGCTGGGCCTGTGGGGGCGGATCGCCGCGACACTGCAGACCTTCCCGGCGGGCCGCTACGTCTCTGACCTGCACCTCGGCAGCGTCCAGACGCCGGTGGTCCGCCTCTTCCGGCGGCTGCTGGCCGGTTTCGTGCGCGGACAGGTCTACCTGCACTTCGACGGTGCCGGCGAGGCCGAGGCCGCGCTTTGCGACGCCGGCTTCTCCACCGCGTCGGTGCGGCGAGCGGGGGACATCATCCAGCTGCCCGAACGCGAGCAGCGCTCGGTGGCGCATATACTTGAGGCGTCAACCACTGACTCGGAGCGTCGCCCATGATCACCGCCACCCTCTACTCTGACCCGGCCTGCCCCTGGGCCTATTCCGAGAGCCCCGCGCTGAGGGTGATCGAGTGGCGCTACGGCGACCAGCTCGACTGGAAGCTCGTGCTCATCGGGCTGACCGAGAGCTCTGAGCAGTACGCCCGCCGTGGGTACACCCCGGTGCGCGGCGCCCTGGGGCAGCTGCTCTTCCGCAACCGCTACGGGATGCCGTTCGCGCCCGAGCCCAAGGCGCGCCTGAGCGCCACCGCGCGCGCCTGCCGCGCCGTCGTCGCCGCCCGGCTGCAGAACCCCGGGTCTGAGTGGGCGGTGTTCCGCGCTCTGCAGCTGGCCAACTTCACCGGCCCGCTGGTGCTCGAGGACGACGACATGCTGCGCGACGCGCTCCGTGACATCCCGGGGGTCGACGCCGAGGCGATCGTCGCCGCGCTCGACTCAGCGGAGGTCACCGAGGCCTACCAGGCCGACAAGGTCGACACCCGCACCGCTGCCGGCTCGGCCGCCGAGCTCCAGGGCAAGACGGCCACCACCGACGGGCCGGTGCGCTTCACCGCGCCCTCGATCGTCTTTCAGTCCAACGGGACCTCGCTCGTCGCCGGCGGCTTTCAGCCCGTCGAGGCCTACGACATCCTCGTCACCAACCTCGACCCCACGCTCACGCGCCAGTCGCCGCCCGAGACTCCGGAGCCGCTGCTCGCGGCCTTCCCGGGCGGGCTCACCACGCAGGAGGTGGCCGCGCTGATGACCGAGGGCAATGACGCGCCTGACCGCGGGGCCGCGGAGGCGGCTCTCATCGAGCTGGTGGCCGCGGGCAAGGCGAGCCGCCGCTCGCTGGGCGACGACGCGCTCTGGCAGCCCGCCGCGTAAGCGCGGCGGCCGCCGCGCGCCAGTGCGCCCGACATCCGAACGTCAACGGCGGCTAGGGAGGGTGTCGGCACCGGCGGTGCTGAGCCCGGGCGGGGGTTTCTGACATCTCAGAGCGCACGCCCGGCGGTTTGGTGCCGTGCGTTCTGAGAGTTCAGCCCGCTGAACCACCAGAACGCACAACGCACGAACGGACGGCGTGCGATCTGTCGGGCCAATCACAGGCGGCGAAAGGGCACGCGCCCTAGACGGCCCAGGTGAGCCGCAGCGGGAGCGTGTCGAGGCCGTAGATCCCCGACGGGGTGCCGAACGCCGGCTCGCCGGCCAGCTCGATGCGCTCCGCGCGCCGGGCCAGCGCGGCCAGCCCCTCCTGCATCTCGGCGCGGGCGAGGTTGGCCCCGACGCAGTAGTGGATCCCGGCTCCGAAGGTGAGCACGCGCGCGCCGCCGCGGTCGGCGGTGATGTCGAAGGCGTCGGGCTCGACACCCTGGCGGTTGGCGTGCCACGCGGACACCAGCACCACCGAGCCCGCGGGGAAGGTCACCCCGCGGTGCTCGATCTCCGCGGTGGTGATCCGGGCGGTGAAGGGTGTGATCGGCTCGTAGCGCAGGGCCTCGTCGACCGCGCGCAGGGCCAGCCCGTCGGGGTCTGAGCGCAGCGCCTCCCACTGCTCGGGGTGCAGCGCCAGCAGCCGCACCGCGTGGGCGAGCTGGCTCTGGCTGGTGTCCACGCCGCCGACCAGGATGTTGAGCACGAGGTTGCGCAGCTCGTCGTGGTTGAGGCGCTCGCCCTCGGCCTCGGCGGCGATGAGGTCGGTGATCAGGTCCTCGCCGGGGTCGTCGCGCCGGGCGGCGATGAGCGCGTCGCCCCACTCGTAGAACTCGGCGACGGCGGCCTCGATGCGCCCGCGCTCCTGCATCAGGCTGGTGGCGTCGAACTGGCGCTGGATCACGTTCGACCACTCGTGCAGCTTGGGCGCGTACCGGCGCGAGACGCCCATCACGTGGGCGATCACCAGCGACGGATACGGCTTGGCGATGTCGGCGATGAACTCACACTCGCCGGCGGCCCCGACGCCGTCCAGCAGCTCAGCCAGGAACTCCTGCATGGCGGGGCGGTAGCGGGCGACCGCGCGCGGCGCCAGCGCGGGGTTGACGAGGTTGCGCAGGCGGCGATGGTCGCCGCCGTTGACGTTGATGATGTTCTTGACGATCTCCTCGTACAGCGGCCCCTCGGTGATGTCGAAGATGTCGGCGATCGTCATCCCGGGGAACTGTGCGTCGCGCGTGCGCAGGAAGAACTCCGCCGACTCGCGCTCCAGGACGAGGAAGCCGAAGGGGCACGCCGCCAGCCAGTCGTCGTGGCCCTCCAGCGCCGCCATCGCGTCGCGGTACCGAGCCCCGCGCAGCGTGGTGTCGGTGTGGTCAAACATCGTGAGGTGCAGCTCGCCGGCGAGAGGCATGCGCTTGGCCTGACTCAGATCCAGGGGTTGGACGCCAGCTCCCGCGCCACTGCCTCGGTGAGCACCAGGGCCTGGCGCACCGTGCGGTAGTCGACGTTCTGAGGTGTGTCCGACATCAGGTGGTAGTTGGACAGCTGCTTGTAGCGGTTCATGGAGGCGAGCGTCGCGGTCGGGTACCCGGCGCGGTGGGGAATGACCGCGTCGGTCGAGTTGCGCGACCGCATCCCGCGCCGCATGTGGGCGCCGACATCATCAGCGACGCGCGCGATGAGATCTCTGAAGGCGAGGTGATGGTAATCCTCCATGACCACCGCGCCCTCGCCCTCGAGCATGATCAGCCGCGGCGAGCCGAGCGTCTCCAGGTTGATGAACCACGTGCGGTCGCGGTCCAGCGCCGGGAAGTGGCGGCGGGCGAAGCCGTAGATCCCGCCCTGGATGACCTCCTCGGCCCCGCAGGAGGCGAGCACGACGCGCAGGCCCTTGACCGGGGCGGCTCGCAGCCGCTCGGCCAGCGCCACCAGCACCGCCACCGCGGTGAGGTTGTCATTGGCGCCGGGGACGATCGGGCTGCGCGCGATGTCCTCGAGCACCGCGGCTCCCAAAGCCGAGCCCGCCACGCCCGCCGCGATGAGCCCGCGCTTACCGCGCGCCGACCCCAGTGCCACCATCGCCGGGGCGCTCATCAGCGTCCACCAGAACGGCACGGAGGTGTCGATGCGCTCGATGATCCCGGGCATTGTCTCGCCCCACCAGCGCTGCAGCTTGTCGTCGAAGATCTTGCCGGTGGGCGCGGCATCGTGGTGGGCCAGCAGCACCAGCGTTCGCGCTGCGTCCGGGTCGCCGCACTGCCCCACGACGTTCCACGTCGTCCGGGCCGGGCTGGCGGCGCGGCGGAACAGCCGCGGCCCGTTGGAGACGTCGTCGGCGATGGCCGCCACCACGGCGCCCGCGACGGCGCCGGCCACCGGGCGGGCACGGCGGCTGGCCAGTGCGGCCACGCCGGCCAGACCTCCGGTGATCGAGAGAAGGCTCATCACTCGCGCGTAGCCGTCGTAAAACTGCTCCTCCTGCACCTCGGCCTCGCAGCCCGCGGCGCGCAACCGCTGCGCGATCCAGTCGGCGGCGCGACGCTCGCCGTCGGACCCGGCGCCGCGCTCCAGCGGCGCCAGCGTCTCGACCACGTCGCGGAGCGTGGGCTCCATCTCATGCGCTGCGGGGCCCAGGGTGGAGGCCGCATCCGCGCGGCCGGCCACTACGCGTCCACGTTCTCGAAGATCGCGGCCAGCCCCTGGCCGCCGCCGATGCACATCGTCTCCAGGCCGTAGCGTGCGCCGCGGCGCCGCAGCTCGCGCACCAGCGTGGTGAGGATGCGCCCGCCGGTGGCGCCGATCGGATGGCCCAGCGAGATCCCGGAGCCGTTGACGTTGAGACGCTCCATGCCGTCGGGCAGCTCCCAGTTGCGCAGGACGGCCAGCACCTGCGCGGCGAAGGCCTCGTTGAGCTCGATGAGGTTCATCTCGTCCATGGTCAGCCCGGCGCGGGCGAGCGCCTTGGCCGACGCCGGCACCGGTCCGATCCCCATCGTCTTGGGCGGCACGCCGGCGACGCCCCAGCTCACCATCCGCGCCATCGGCGTCAGGCCCAGCTCTGAGGCCCTCTCGGCGTGGGTGACGATGCATACCGCGGCGCCGTCGTTCTGGCCCGACGCGTTACCGGCGGTGACGGTGGCCTGGGGGTCCTTGCGGCCCATCACCGGGCGCAGCGAGCCCAGGCTCTCCAGCGAGGCGTCGGCCCGCGGGTGCTCGTCGCGGTCGATGAGGCGCGCGCCCGTCTTGCGCTCCCTGACCTCGACGGGGACGATCTCCTGCGCAAAGACACCGCTCTCCTGGGCGGCGACGGCGCGCTGGTGCGAGCGCAGGGCCAGCGCGTCCTGCTCCTCGCGCGGGATCGAGTACTCCCGCCGGAGGTTCTCCGCCGTCTCGATCATGCCGCCCGGCACCGGGTAGTTCTCGCCGCCCGCGGTGACGCGGCCGCGCACCAGCCGGTCCTCCAGCATGGCGCCGCCCGAGCGGGCGCCCCAGCGCAGCGAAGTGGAGTACAGCTCGGCCTGGCTCATGCTCTCGGCGCCACCGGCCAGCACGACGTCGGCGGCGCCGGTCTGCACCTGCATCGCGGCCTCGATCACCGCCTGCAGGCCCGAGCCGCAGCGACGGTCGATCTGCAAGCCCGGGACCTCGACGGGCAGGCCGCTGTCGAGCGCGGCCACGCGCCCGAGCGCCGGGGCCTCGCCGTTGGCGTAGCCCTGACCCAGCAGTACGTCGTCGACCTGGTCGTGGGGCAGGCCCGTGCGCTCGAGGATGGCCGTGATAACGGTGGTGGCCAGTGAGGTCACGGGCACGTCTC
>DASXCN010000099.1:0-5971 GCA_036491155.1 Solirubrobacteraceae bacterium
GCGGCCGCAGTCTGACCGCGGCGGTCGCCCGCTGCACGTGGGCGGCGACGTCGGCGAGGCCGAGCTGGTCCACGACGAGACGGTCAAAGGCGTCGACGGTGACCAGGCCCGCGGCGGCGTGGATGACGGGCAGCGAGGCCGACTCACCATCCGATCCCGCGACGTCACGGCGCGCCAGCTGTGCCAGCGCGGCGAGCGCGCGGTCGGCCTGGGCGCCGGGCAGGCGCTCCGCACCGCCGAAGTCGTTGCCGTGCAGGTTGCTCATCAGCCCGGCGTGGACGACCTGACGCTGCTGGGCGGCGTCCCAGCTGGCCAGCGTCACCTGGGCGCTGGCGGCGGCGGGCATGACCGCGGCGAGGACAGCCCAGCCGGCGATGACCACGGGCAGAGCAAGCTTGAGCACGCGAGCGGGCATCAGTACACCGGTCATCGGCGTATCGGAGCGGCCCTTGAACGCGGCGCGCGGCCGCCTGGACTGATAGACGTATCGGGATGCCCGTCCGCCGCGTCGTCATCGACCACGTCGCCATCGGCGTATCAGACCTGCCACGCAGCATCGCGTTCTACACGCGCGCGCTGGCCCCGCTGGGGTTTGAGCAGCTCGGCTCCTGGCAGGAGGGCGCCCCCGACGTGGCCTTCGGTCCCCCGGGGCTCGACGACTTCGCCATCTCCCTCAACTATCGCGTGGGCGCGCCGGTCCACGTCTGCTTCGCCGCCGACAGCCGGGAGCAGGTCGACGCCTTCCACGCCGCCGCGCTCGCTGCCGGCGGCCGCGACAACGGCGCCCCCGGCCCGCGCCCGGAGTACTCGGAGGGGTACTACGGCGCCTTCGTGCTCGATCCCGACGGTCACAACATCGAGGCCGTCCACCACGGGTAGGCCCGGCCGCGCGGTCGGCACGCGGGCCCGGCGCGACCCGCTACCTTCACGGGCGCTATGGACCCTCGCAGCCCCCGGTGGCCCCGGACAAGGATCGCCCTTGCCCTCCTGGCGGCGATCGCGGCGGCCGTCGCACTGAGCGCCTGCGGCGGAGGCGGCGCGAGCAGCGCGACCGTGCCGGCCGACCAGCCGGCGTTCAACGTGACCGGCGCGACTGTCGGCCCACCGATTCCGTCGGGATTCGTCGGCCTCTCCACGCAGATCAAGGCCCTCGAGGAGTTCGCGGGCACCAATCCCGACGCCGTCAGTCCCGTGTTCCTACATCTCATCGAGGACCTTGCGCCCGAGCAGACCCCGGTGCTGCGCCTGGGCGGCGACAGCACCGACTGGTCGTGGTGGCCGGTGGCGCACGTCGCCCGTCCGCCGGGCGTGAAATTCACGCTGACGCCCAACTGGCTGGATGTCGCCCGGTCGGTGGCCACCGCCGTGCAGGGAAAGCTCATCCTCGGCGTCGATCTGGAGGCCGACAACCGGACCGTGGCCGCCGCCGAGGCCAACGCCATGGTCAGCCAGATCGGCCGCAGCTCGATCGCGGCGCTGGAGCTGGGCAACGAGCCTGAGCTCTACGGCACCTTCGGGTGGTACCGGTCCGCCGCGGGCAACCCCGTGCCGGGCCGCCCCCGCGACTATGACCCGACCGCCTTCGTACGCGACTACTCGAGCTTCGCTCCGCGCCTTCCGAATGTGGAGCTGGCCGGCCCCAGCAGCGGCGCGGCGACGTGGTTGGCGAAGCTGGGCTCGTTCCTGGACGCCGAGCCTCGCGTCAGTTTGGTGACCGTGCACGCTTATCCGCTCAAGCACTGCACCGCGTCCAAGGTGATCACGTCCGCGCAGCTTCTCTCCGAGCAGTCCACGGATGGACTTGCCGCCTCGCTGGTGCCCTACGTCGCCGTTGCCCACGCGCACCACCATCCGCTGCGCCTGGATGAGATGAACGGCATCTCGTGCGGCGGCTACCGCGGGATCAGCGACAGCTTCACCTCGGCCCTGTGGGTGCTGGATACCCTGTTCGAGTTGTCGCGCGTCGGCGTCGGCGGAGTCAACGTCAACACCGTTCCCGGCACGATCAACGAGGTCATCGGGCCCGACACCTCCAGCGCGGTCGCGCGCATGCGGGTGCACCCCGAGTACTACGGGATGATGATGTTCGCCGAGGCCGCGCCCGCGGGATCGCGACTGCTCAAGCTCGGCACCAAGACCTCGCGGGGCGTCAAGGTGTGGGCGACACGGGCGCGCGACGGTGTCATCCACGTCGTGGTCATCAACAAGCGCCTGACCGGGTCGGAGCCCCTGCGCCTGCGGATCGCCGGCGCGCACGGGACGGCGGCGGTCGAGCAGCTCCGCGCCCCCGGCATCCACAGCACGAGCGGGGTCACGATCGGCGGGCAGACCTTCGGCACCGAGACCTCCACCGGCGTCCTCGCCGGTCCGGCCGACCACGACACCGTCGCCGCGACGGGCGGCGCCTACCCGGTCACGGTGCCGGCGGCCAGCGCCACGATGCTCACCATCCCGGCCGGGTAGTCAGCGCCCGCCGGGTCGCCCACCGCTCTGCTATCTCCGGGGCCATGGATCTGGCTGCCTACCTGGAACGGATCGGGGTCGGCCCCGGCGCCGGCCTGGCCGAGATCCATCGCGCCCACGTCACCTCGATCCCGTTCGAGAACCTCGACTCCCACCGCGGCATCCCGGTCTCGCTCGAGCTCGACGACCTGGAGCGCAAGCTCGTGCACGAGCGGCGCGGCGGCTACTGCTTTGAGCACAACATGCTGCTGCGAGCGGCGCTGGGGGCGCTGGACATGGAGGTCGAGCCGATGCTCGGCCGCGTCCGCCTCGGCCGTCCGCCGGGCAGCCCGCGCCCGCGCACCCACCTGGTGCTGCGTGTCCGCCACCACGACCGCGTGTGGCTGGCTGACGTCGGGTTCGGCAACGGGACCCTGCTCGAGCCGATCCCCTTCGGGCCCGGCGAGGAGCACCAGCAGTCCGGATGGCCCTTCCGGCTGGTGCAGGATGGGCCCGAGCACGTTCTGCAGTCCGCGCTGGCCGACGGCTGGACCGACGTCTACGGCTTCGTCCCGGAGCCGGTGCCGGTCGTCGACATCGAGACGAGCAACTGGTTCACGTGCACTCACCCGAGCTCCCCGTTCGTCACCGCCCTCACCGCGGCGGTCAACCGCCCGGACGGGACGCGAATCGCCCTGTCCGGCCGCGACGGGCTGACCCTCACGCGCCGTACGCCGGCCGAGACCGTGGTCACCCACCTCGAGCGCCGGGAGATCCCGGGCCTGCTGGACACCGTCTTCGGCCTGCCCGGCTTCGCCCTGGGCGATGACGGTCAGCTCACCCGCGACAGCCGTTAGCGGCCCAGCCACTTCAGCCACGCGCCGTGGGGGTCGGCCCAGGCGAGTGGCTCGGCGTCCAGGCTGAGCAGGATCTCGCCCGCGGGCGCCGCGCCGACCGGTGGCGGCTGCTCGAGCTCGACGATCCCGGGCGACTCGTTGGCCACCCACCGCGCTCCCACCGACCGCACGGTCTCGGCGAACCGGCGCCGGTCCGCCGGATCGCGGACGTAGCCGAGCACGGCGGTGTGGAAGACCACCAGCGTGGCGTCCGCCGGCGCCTGCGCGGCCAGCGCGGCCAGGTCGTGGCGCAGATCGCCTGCCACGACGCGCGGCGGGTCGGCGCGGGCGACGGCGATGGCCGCGCGCAGCGTCCCGATGCGATCGCGCTCGCCGGGCCACACCAGGGACTCGAGCCACGCCACGCTGTCGGGGTCGGTGATGTCGATCGGCGACAGGTCAAGCCCCGTCCGCCACACGACCTCGGGGAGGGCGTCCGGGACCGGGGTCGCGTCGTCCACCTGACAGCGGAACACCGGCCCCGGGCCAGTGGCGCCCGCGGAGCCGAGCCGGCGGCCGGCGCCGTAGTCGTAGCCATAGCGGTCGGGCAGCAGGCACAACCCGGCGGACGTCCCCACCTCCAACAGGGCCAGCGGCTGGGGCAGCGACGCCAGCACCGGCAAGAGCAGGGCGCAGCGTGCGGGCTCGTTGGTCTGCGTCCGGTGCGTGCGGATGATCTTCAGCACCTCCTCGCGGCGATCGAAGAACCGCTTCCGGAACTGCGGCCAGTCGCGCGCGAAGTCCCCGTACAGGTGGCGGACGGCGGCGAGCAGCAGGTTGGGCTGGCGCTTGGGCGGGTCAAGCTCGCACATGATCTCCAGGAGTTCCCGGTCCTCGGCGATCTGCCGGGTCAACTCGGTGTAGAGCGCTGAGCGTCCCGGCGTGTCCTGCGCCGAGAAGCGCCGGTACTCCCGCGCGAGGCGGGCGATGCGTGCGTCATCCACGCCGACATCGTGCACCATGGCCGGTTTGCTGAACGCGTGGATCGCACACGCCCCTCAGGGCGAGCGTGCGACGTGGGCGTTCAGCCCTCTGGACTCTCAGATCGCGCCGACGGGCAGGCCGCGGTGTGCGATCTGGCGGTTCAAGAGGCGGCGAGTTGCAGTTCGCCGCTACGACGCTGATGCTCAGCGATGACAGCGTCGCGCAGCGCGACGAACTCACCGGTGTGCATGTCGGTGACCAGCTCGTCTACCGGAGCCGCCTCGGGCTCGGCCGGGAAGCGCCATACGAAGAGCACCGCGGTCAGAGCACCGCTGAAGCTCAGCACGTTGCCGATGGCCAGCACCGGCGCGTGGTTGCCGAAGGCGTTGACGAAGGCCAGCGCGAAGTTGGCGGTGAACGCGAGCGACCAGCCCAGCTTGGACTGACCGGCCGACGACCGGTTGCGCAGCATCGTGACCAGCTGCGGCACGATGCCCGTCACGCCGATCAATACGGCGAGCATCGAAATGGAGGTAATGACTTCTTTCATTGTGAGTAAAAGGTGGGTTTGAGTACGTCTGTAAGTGGTTGCGCCCTCACTCATTGTGTCGGCGGCGCTCTCGGATTCTTGAAACTCACCCCCCGACACCTATGCTGCGAACGGGATGCGCATCCTCCTTCGGACCTTGGCAGGGGCCGTCGCGGTCGCGGTGGCGGGGTTCGCCCTGGCCCGCTACGGCGCCGGCAAGTCCACCGCCGCACCCCCGCCGCTTGACCGCCAGGCCTCGGTGGCGAACTTCCGGGTCGACTACCCGTCGACTTGGCGGGTGGTCCCGGCCGGGACCGTGCCGCTCGTCCCGCTGGGCGACACGCTGACCCTCGCCGCCGGCGGGTCCCCCAACGCGCGGCTGGTCATCGGGACCCAGCAGACCGCCACCGGCGCGCTGCCGCCGCGGCTCGCCGCCGCCGTCCCGCCGTCTATCAAGCCCCAGGTGGTCACGCTCGGCTCGACGCGCTTCTACCGCTACCTGAACCTCACCCCGCACGGTCAGAACGTCGCCGAGTCGCTCTATGCGCTGCCGACCTCGGTGGGGACCATCACCGCGGTATGCGAAGCGCCCACCTATACCACCCGCTTCACCAGCAGCTGTGAGCGCGCCCTCTCCACGATCAAGCTCACCACGGGCGACGTCCATTCGATCGGCGTCGACCCCGGCTACGCCCTCGAGCTCAATCGGATCCTCGGCCAGCTCAACGACGTGCGTCGCTCGGACGGCGCGGGACTGCGCTCGAGCCGGGTCGGGACGCGGGCGCGAGCAGCCTCCGCGCTGGCCACGGCCCACGCCCGGGCCGCCACGGCGGCCGGCCACCTCACCGGACAGGTGAGCTCCGCCAACCAGGCGCTGGTCTCCGCACTGCAGCGCAATGCCACCGCCTACAAGGCCCTGGCCCAGGCGGCCGCCAAGGACGACGTGCCGGCCTACGGCCGCGCGCAGGCGGCGGTGGCGTCGGCGGGCTCGGGCCTGAACGCCGCCTTCAGCCAACTGCGCGAGCTCGGCTACATCGTGCGCTGAGCGCGCAAGGGCTCAGCGGCGGCGGTCAGCCGCTGCCGCTCGTGGTTCCGGTGCCGTCCGTCGTCACGGCCGAGCCACCCGACCCGGGGGTGGTGGTCACCGTCGAGTGCGCGGGCGCGCTGGTCGGCGGCGAGG
>DASXCN010000100.1:0-6770 GCA_036491155.1 Solirubrobacteraceae bacterium
CGGCGAGGTGATGACCCTGCTGTCGGAGGCGCCCGCCTTCGCGATCACGGCCAACGGGTGGACCGGGCGAACCGTGCCCGTGATCTGTACCTCGGCGGGCCGGGCGCTGCTCTTCGATCATGACCTGCCGATGCTGAAGAAGCTCGTGGGATCGGCGAGCTTCGACGGGCTGGGCCCGGGCGCGCCCAGCGACGTGGCCGAGCTCTATCGCCGGATCGAGGCCGGACGCGACCGCGGCTACGCCACCGTCGACGAGGAGTTCGAGGATGGTCTGGTCGGCGTGGCGGCCCCGGTGCGCGATCCCGCCGGACGGATCCTCGCGGCGGTCAACGTCTCGGGACCGAAGTTCCGGCTGGGCGGTCAGCTCGCGGCGACCGGAGAGATGGTGCGCGCAGCCGCGCAGGAGCTGAGGGACGCGATGTTCGCTCCATCCGCGCCCGCGGGCACGCCGAAGGACGGCTGACGGCGCGGCTCAGGCGTCCCCGCCCTCAGCGATCAGGCGTCGCAGCTCACGCTCCACCAGGCCCAGCCGTGCCTCGGCGAGCAGCGGGACCTCCCGCCGCCGCCGGCGGGCGGCGACGATGTCGATGTCCACCGTGACCTGCGCCGGCTCCCACAGCGGCGCCTCGGCGACCACCTCGCCGGTCGGGTCCAGGACCCGGCTGCCGCCCCAGAACCTGGCGCCGCGCTCGGTCCCGACACGGTTGACGAACACCACCCAGCATTGCTGCAGGCGGGCGATGAACCGCAGGAGCTCCTCCCAGTAAGCGATCGTGTCCAACGCCGCCGGGCTGAGATCGGGCGCGCTGTTGGCCGGCACCAGCAGCAGTTCGGCGCCGTCCTGGGCGGCCAGCCACGGCAGGACGGGCTGCCAGGCGTCGTTGCAGATGAGCACCGCGGCCCGTGCCCCGGGAGCGTCGAACACCCGCAGCGACTGACCGGGACTGGAGTGCTTGCGCTCCTCCCAGTTCAGGTAGGTCGGCAGATACAGCTTGCGATGAACGTGCACGATCCGGCCGCGCGACAGATACGCCGCGGCGTTGAAGTTGCGCACGCCGGCGTCCTCGTGAAACCCGGCCAGCACGTCGGCCCGTCCGCCGGCCAACTCCAGTAGGCGCGGGTCGCCGGCGGGCAAGCTGAGCGTGGCGGGGATCTCGCCGAGCCAATAGCCATGCGTGGCCAGTTCCGGAAACACGACGAGGTCCGCCTCGCGCGAGTTGGCCTCGTCGACCAGGTCGCGCATCCGGGCCAGATTGGCGTCGACCTCGCCGAGCGCGGTGTCGATCTGGGCCAGCGTTACACGCATGCGCGCATCATCTCATCCCGTTCTGGTTGTTGCTGTATAACCAACAGCGGTTGCAATTTCGAGTGAGGAGTGCGAGATGACTGATCGGCCTGCGCAGCTGGGACTGATGGAGCGGCTGGATCAGGGACCGGTGGTGTGTGGCGAGGGATACCTCTTCGAGTTCGAGCGCCGCGGCTACCTCCAGGCCGGCGCCTTCGTCCCCGAGGTCGTCCTTGACCACCCCGAGCTGGTCTCGGGTCTGCACCGGGAGTTCGTGCATGCCGGCTCCGACGTCGTGCCGGCGTTCACCTACTACGGCCATCGCGAGAAGCTGCGGATGATCGGCAAGGAGGACCTGCTGGAGCCGCTTAACCGTGAGGCACTGGCGCTGGCCGTGGAGGTCGCCACCGACACGGGCGTCCTGTCCGCCGGTGATCTCTGCAACACCAACGTCTTCGGACCCGACCGGGCCTCCCAGCTCGAGGTCCGGAGCATGTTTGACGAGCAGATGTCCTGGGTCGCCGACGCCGGCGTCGACTTCGTCCTGGCCGAGACGTTCTCCTATGCGGCGGAGGCGCTGATCGCGCTCCAGGCGATCCATCAGGCGGGACTGCCCGCGGTGGTGACGCTGGCCGTCCACCAGGCAGAGGAGACGCGCGACGGGTGGAGCCCCGAGGATGCCTGCCGGCGACTGGCCGATGCCGGTGCCGAGGTGGTGGGCCTCAACTGCACTCGCGGACCGAGGACGATGCTGCCGTTGATCGAGCGCATCCGAGCTGCGGTCGACGTCCACGTCGCGGCGGTGCCGGTCCCCTACCGCACCACGGCCGCGCAGCCGAGCTTTCAGTCACTGCGCGATCCCGACTGCGACTGTCTGCCCGACGGGCGGCCGTTCCCCACCGCCCTGGACCCATTCACCTGCAACCGGTACGAGATCGCCGAGTTCGCGCAGGCGGCTCACGCGATGGGCGTCAACTACCTCGGAGTGTGCTGCGGCGCCGGGCCCCATCACGTCCGGGCGATGGCCGAGGCCCTGGGGAAGACCCCGCACGCCAGCCGCTACAGCCCCGACATGTCCAGGCACGCGTTCCTCGGCAGCAATCAGCGCCTCAAGGACCACAACCGCGAGTTCGCCTCCGAGCTCTGACGCGCTGACGGTCTGACGGTCTGACGGTCTCACGCGCCGGGTCCGCGCCCGCCCCGGGCGGGCCACGGCCGACTCAGCCCAGACCGCGCCAGCCACGCAGACCGACACGTGGTGCACGGTCGCGCAGCAGCCAGACCTGACCGGCGACACCGGCCAGCAGCCACACGGCAATGCCGAGCGAGAGCATGATCACGGCGAGGTAGGCGAGCTCGATGCCGGCCGCCTGCTCCACGACGCCGGCCAGCAGGGGCACGAGCACCGTCGACGCCGCCCACGCGCCGTTGAGCATGCCGAAGACGACGCCGTCGCTGCCGGGGTCATCGTCGCGCTGGGAGGCCAGGTTGTAGGCGATGGTCCCGATGACCGCGCGTGGGCCGGCGGTGAGGATGAGAGCCATCACGAGGGCGACGATGCCCGTGCTGGCCAATGCGGGGACGAGCGCCACCGCGAGCGCCGCCGTGCTGAGCGCGTTGAACTTGAGCGTCTGCACCCGGTCGCCGAGGCGCACCACCACCGAGCTGACCACGATGTAACAGACCGCGGCCACCGAGAAGGCCAGGCCGATGCGATCCGTCGAGAGCCCGAGCCGGTGCAGCCCACCGCTGACCAGCAGTTGGCTAGCGCTGCTGACCGCGCCGGAGACCACCAGCGCGCCGGCCGCCGCGGCCACCCGCGGCCGCCTGACCAGGGCGAGCAGGGCGCGCGGGGATGCGGAGCCGCCGGCCCCGGGGCTGTCGCTGACCGGCGGCTGAAAGTAGGCGATCTCGAGAGGCAGGTCAGAAGCAGCGACCGCCGGCGCCGGGGAGGTCCACCGCATGGTGGTCGTCCCGAGGGCCAACGGCATCACGATCACCGCGGCGGCGATCGCGATCACCGCAAACGGTGCGCCCAGGCCGATGTGCTGGGCCAGCACGCCGCCGACCGCGGGGCCGAGCATGACCCCCATCGACGAGCACGTCACCGCCGCGCCCAGCCCCGACCCGCCGCGCGCCTCGTTCAGGTCAGCCAGCCACGCCATGCCGCTCGTCCACACGACACCGAAGGCAACGCCGAAGACGATGCGCCCGGCAAGCACGGCGGCCAGGGAGGGCAGCGCCTGGGCCGCGCAGGCCAGACACAGCAGCGCGCCCGCGCCGATGGTGACGCCCCGGGCGCCGATGCGATCGGCGGCAATCCCCGAGGGCACCGACACGGCAAGCGTGGCCAGCCCCGGGAGCGCCAGCAGCAGCGCGGTCTGTGAGGCCGACAGCCCGAAGTGCGCGGACATCCGCGGCAGCAGGGGAACGATGGCCGCCGAGGCGACGCCGGCGATGAGGAACAGCCCGTAAACGAGCCAGATGGAGACCGATGCGGGAAAGGAGCGGCTGAAAAAGCGCCGAAAAACCATGCCTATGAGATAGTACGATTCAGTTGTTCGGTTACAGATGAGGGTTATTGCGAGAAATGACCGACCTGATCGATCAAAACCCAGTTGACCTGAAAGCGCTGCGTGCGCTGGTGGCGGTGGCCGACCAGGGGTCGTTCCGAGCGGCAGCCCGGTCGCTGGGCTACACGCAATCAGCCATCTCTCATCAGGTCGGCACCCTGGAGCGCGCCCTTGAGGCCTCGCTGTTCACCCGCCCCGGCGGGCGCGGCAGCGTGAGCCTCACCCCCGCGGGCGACGTCGCCTACGTGCGGGCCCGGCGCGTGCTCGGCGAGGTCGAGACGCTCGGCGCCGACGTGGCTGCCCTCCAGCGCGGGGAGACCCAAACCCTCCGCATCGGCGTCTTTCAGACCGCGACGACCGAATTGCTGCCCGGTGCCCTGCGCGCGTTGCGCGAGCAGCGCCCCGACGTCGAGGTCCGGCTCATCGAAATCCAGGACAGCGCGCGGGCCTTTGACCGGCTCGCGGGGGGTGAGCTCGACATGGCCTTTCAGGTCAACCCGACCCCCGACGATCGCATCCAGTCAATCCCGCTCCTCGACGACCCTTGGGTGATTCTCACGCGCCGCGACAGCGAGTTGGCCGCGGCGGAGGCGCCCAGCTTCGATCTGCTCGACGGCGTCGATCTCGTCGCCTGGAACCGGCGGTGGCTCACCCAGCAGAACCTGGAACGGGCCTGGCGCCAGCTCGGTATCCGTCCGCGCGTCGTGTTCCGCACCGACGACAACCTCGCGCTGCAGCGCCTCGTCGCTGCCGGCTACGGCCATGCCTGCCTGGATCGCCTCGGCGCGTCGGGAGCCGTCGAGCCCTCCCTGACCTGGCTGGAGCCCAAGGAGACCCTCTTCCCCCGCCAGATCGCGCTGTGTGTCCCCCGCCATCGCGACCCCAGCGCGGCGGCGGTCATTCTCATGGACGCCGTCCGCGCCCAGTTCGGGGTGTGAGCGGGCAAGGCGCTTGACAGCCGTGACCCTGTGTGCGACAACGCCGCCCGTGCGAGGGGCCCAGCGATGACCGAGGCGGCGCTGAGCGCGGCCCCGACCCGGAGCGACGCGATGGCGATCCGCGCCTGCGTTCTGCGCGAGCCCGGCCGCCCCCCTGCGGTGGAGAGCGTCTGGCTTGACCCGCCCGGACCGGGCGAGGTCCTGGTCCGCGTCGGCGCCGCCGGGGTCTGCCATTCCGACCTGCACCTCGCCGATGGCGCGCTGGGCGCCGGGCGCTGGCCGGTGGTCCTGGGCCACGAGGGTGCCGGCGTGGTCACGACCCTGGGCGAGGGCGTGACCGGCGTGCGCGAAGGCGACCACGTGGTGTTCTGCCTGGTCGCCTCCTGCGGCGTATGCGAGGCCTGTCGGGCCGGGCGCCGAACGCTGTGTCAGCCGGCGGCCGCCGAGGGGGTGGCCGGCAACCTGCGCACCGGGGCGCGGCGACTGCGCGCCGGCGATGGCACCGCCCTGCAGCACGGGTTCACCATTGCCTGCTTTGCCGAGCACGCCGTCGTCGCCGCCGCCAGCGTCATCCCCATCCCCCGCGCGGTCCCGCTGTGGCAGGCGGCGCTGCTGGGCTGTGGAGTCATCACCGGCTTCGGTGCCGTCACGCATGCCGCCGGCGTGCGCGTCGGCGAGCGTGTCGCGGTCATCGGCTGCGGCGGGGTGGGACTGCAGGTGATCGCCGCCGCGCGCCTGGCCGGCGCGGCCACCATCGTCGCCGTCGACCGCCGCCCCGAGAAGCTCGAGCACGCTGTGCGGCGCGGCGCCACCCACGCCGTCGACGCCACCGCCGGGGACGCAGCCGCCGAGGTCGTGGCCCTCACCGGCGGCGGCGCCGACCACGCCTTCGAGGTCGTCGGGGCAGCGGCGACGATCCGGCTGGCCTGGGACGCGCTGCGCCCGGGCGGCACCGCGGTCGTCGTGGGGCTGGCCCCCAGCGGAGTGGAGGTCTCGCTGCCGGCCATCGAGTTCCTGTCGGAGAAGTCGGTCGTCGGCAGCTACTACGGTAGCGGCGACCCGGTGGCGGCCCTGCCGGGCCTCGTCGAGCTCGTGCGCGCCGGACGGCTGCCGCTGGCCGACATGGTCTCTCACCTCATCGAGCTCGACGGCGTGGCCGTGGCCATGGACCGTCTGCGGCACGGCGAGGGCGACCGCTCCGTCATCGTCATCGATCCCGAGTTGGCGGGCGCCACCGCCGGAGGTATGCCATGAGCAGATTCCCCTTTGACTATGACGGCCTGATTGGGGAGGGGTGGAGTGGCACCGACCCCAACGGCGCCCACGTCAACGTCGTCCTGGCCGAGCGCGGCACCCCCACCGCGGCGGCGCTGCTCACCACCTTCACCTCTCCCGCCCCCGGACACGCCCCGATCCTGGTCGTGATCGGCGAGGACAAGAACCACTACGAGCCGATCTGGCCGCCGACGATCATGATGAACAAGGCGACCGCGCTGGAGCCGACACATCAGAAGATGACCTGGGGCGCCGCTCAACTCGGCATCGCTCAGGGGGTGCTCGACGCCGTGGCCGAGGAGCTCATCCCGTGCAGCGGCGACCTCATCGTGTTCGTGACCATCTACATCGAGCCTGACGCCCACGACGAGACGGCGGTGCGCGTCACCAGTCGCGCCGCCACGCTCAAGGGCATCCGCACGGCACGCCACGGGCGCCCGCCCGAGGAGACGCAGGCCCTCATCGACCGGCGCGACAGTGTCACCAGCGTGTTCTACAGCGGTGACTGACCTCTCCCCCGCGACCGTGAGCGAGCCCGCGTGAAGATCACCGCCATCGATCTCGAGCGGCTCACCCTGCCGCTCTCCCCTCCCTTCCATGCCGCCTGGGACCCGGACCCGCGCACGCACTTCGACGCCACCATCGTGCGCGTCCACACCGACGAGGGCGTGACCGGGATCGCCAGCGGCGACACCATGG
>DASXCN010000101.1:0-1546 GCA_036491155.1 Solirubrobacteraceae bacterium
AGGGGCTCAGGCGCGAAGGCCAGCAGCGAGCGCGCGGTGGCGCCCGCGGTGAGCGGGACCCGTGTGCCGAGCTCAGCGGTCACGCGCAGGCGCTGGGGCGAGTCGACCGCGGCGATGTAGAGCGCCGTGCCCAGCGCGGGCTCGGCGACGGCGAAGAGGACGAGCTCGCGCGTGGCCTCGGCGAGTGCGCGCAGCTCGGCGTCGACGATTCCGGGGAGGTCCAGGGAGGCGCGCGCCCGGTCACCGAGGCGGACGGCGCCGATCCCCAGCCGGTAGGCGCCGGCGTCGTCGCGCAGCAGGTAACCCGCGCGCTCAAGACCGCGCAGGATGCGGTTGAGGCTGCTGGACGGCATCCCGAGGTGGCGGCGCAGGTCGGCCTCGGTCCAGCGATCGCGCGTCTCACCAAACGCCTCGAGCACGCGCAGGGCCTTGTCCAGCACCTTGGGCGTGTCGGGGTCGGCGTCGGTGCGTGGACGGGCCATCAGGCTTGCCTGCGACGCGTCGAACTGCTACGTTGCCTGTCAATTCCGGGAAACATTTACCGATATACGGGAAAGCGTATCAGATGATCAGAACGGGCGAGGAGTACAGAGAGTCGATTCGCGACGGCCGCGCGGTGTGGATCGACGGCGAGCGCGTCACCGATGTGGCCACCCACCCCGCCTTCCGGCCCATCGTCGACGCGCGGGCGCGCATCTACGACATGGCCCACGATCCGGCGACCCGCGAGCGCATGTCCTATGTCGATGCCGAGACGGGCGAGCGCTGTCCCACGGGGGCCAAGCTCCCTCACACGCGCGAGGACTGGCAGGCCAAGCGCGCCGCCGTCGACTGCGTGCTCGACGACCTCGCCGGCATCGTCACCCGGGTGGGCGACGAGACCGTCGGCGAGATGTGGTCGCTGTACGACGGCCAGAACGTGCTGGACGAGATCGACCCGCAGTTCTCGGCGCACATCCGTCACCACGTCCGCCATGCCGAGCTCGCGGACCCCTTCCACGTCTCGGCCAACACCGACCCCAAGGGCGTGCGCACCATGCGCCCCCAGGACCAGGACCCCGACGTCCTGCTGCACGTCGCGGGTGAGACCGACAACGGGATCATCGTCCGCGGAGCCAAGTTCGAGACCGCCGCGGCCTACGCCAACCAGGCGTTCGTCAAGCCGACGATCGGCGACTGGGGCCAGCAGGAGCTGTCTGACTACGCGGTCGGCTTCATCGCCGACATGGGCGCTCCCGGGGTCCGGCACATCTGCCGCTCCTCGTTCGCCCAGCGCGGCCCGGCCGAGGACTACCCGCTCTCGGGCCGCTTTGACGAGATCGACACCATGATCGTCTTCGACGACGTGGAGATTCCCTGGGAGGACGTCCTCTTCTACCGCCACACGCGCGCGGCGGCGTTCATTCGCGCCACCCTGCACCGCTACAGCATGTTCGCCTTCGTGCAGCGCCACCTGCGCTTCGCGGACCTTCTCGTGGGGGTGGCGGCGCTCAACGCCAACCAGACCGGCGTGAAGGCCCACCAGGGCGTGCGCGAGAAGCTGGCC
>DASXCN010000102.1:0-2945 GCA_036491155.1 Solirubrobacteraceae bacterium
CCTCGCGGCGAGCCAGTTCACGCACTTCGGCGCGGCGGCGGTAGCGCTCGGCGTAGAGCAGGATGCAGCCGTTGACGACGAGGAAGATCGCGGCCGCCAGGGGTTTGGCCAGCGCCTCTCGGATGACGCGCTCCAACAGCAGTCCGAGGATCCCGACAGGAATGGTGGCGCAGACGATCAGCCAGGCCAGGCGCTCAGTGGGCGTCTCGACCGCCCAGCGGCGCAGACGGATCATGCGCCCCACCGACGCGAAGAAGGCGCCGACGATGGCCACCCATTGACGCCAGAAGTAAATGAGCAGACCCACCGCGCTGCCGACGTGGAGCATGACCACGAAGGCCAGCCACGGCGACTCGGGCTGCGACTGCCACGCGACGATGTTGCCCCAGCGAAACAGGGTCGGGAACAGCACCGTGTGCCCCAGACTGGAGACCGGGAACAGCTCGGTGGCGCCCTGGAGGACCCCCAGCACGATCGCTTGGAACGTGCTGATCAGATGTGCGGCTGCGAAGGAGAGCACGAAGAAGAGCGGCTTAGGCTAGCCATCCCATCAACGGGATGGCCCGCCCACACCGTCGCCTTAAGCGCATTCTCACCTCGAGTCAATGCGGAGAACGCGGCGCATCACCCGGCCGGGCCGCACTCCTTCTGGGCGGTCTGAGCGGCGAACAGCTCGGCCTGGGCCAGGACGTTGTGGGTCGCGCCGGCGCGGTCGGGAAAGGAGATCGTGCCCTGCTGGAGCTTGATCGTGAAGTAGTAGACCGAGCCCGCGGCCGGGGGGATCCTGAGCTTGTTCTGGGCGTCCGTGGCAAGGTTGTCGGACAGGTCACGAGCCGTGATCAGGGCGTTGTTGGAGATCGGCTTGGCCTTGGCCCCGTCGCAGCGAACCGTCCCGCCGTCGTTGACCAACAGGGTGAGCTTGCCGCCCTGGCCGGTGCGCGTGAGCAGGAAGAGGTCGGCCGACTGGACGTCGAAGCAGCCGGCCAGCAGCACGGCCACCGCGACTGCCAGCGCCGCGGCGGCCGTCGCCCGTCGCATCAGGCGGCCTCCACGACGATCGCGGCGCCACCGCGCCTGGGGTCGCCGCCGCCCGAAAAGCGGCCGTCACCGTCGAGCGCCGCCGCCTGGGCGCCGCCGAAGAACAGGTTGAGGTCACGGAACGGGCTCACTGACCGGCCCGCAGCCTCGAGCGCGCCGACGTCGATGCCAGGCTCGGTGTAGACCATGTCGTCCTCGAAGTGCACGCGCGGCGCCTCGACCGCGGCCTGGGCCTCGAGCCCCTCGTCGATCGAGCGGATGATCGTCTGCAGCACCGCCGAGCGAATACGGTTGGAGCCGGCGCTGCCCACAGCCAACTGGGCCGCTTCGTCGCGGAGGACGATCGTCGGCGACATCATGCTCGGCAGCCGCCGGCCGGGCGGGTGGCGGTGGAAGCCGAGGGGGTTGAGGTCCTGCTCGCCGAGCATGTTGTTGAGGTGTACACCGGTGCCGGGCACGACGACGCCGGATGCCGACCCGTTGGAGCACGTCACTGAGCAGGCCCAGCCGTCGCGGTCAAGCGCGGCGATGTGCGTCGTCGAGCCCAGCCGTCCCACCGGCCGGGCCAGGAACCCCCGCACGAACTCGGGATCGCTCAGGCCGGCGAGGAACTCGGGCGTGCGCTCCTTCTGCGTGGTCTCCATCACCTCGACGAGCTGCACGACCGAGGGCGGGGCGGGTGGGCCGGGCACCCCGTCCAGCATCGCCAGCGCGCGGGCGATGAGGATGCCGCCCGCCGAGGGCGGCGGATTGGTGAGGACCTCGCGCCCCCGGTAGCGGGCGCGCACCGGCTCGCGGTCGACGACCTCATAGGCGCGGAGGTCGGCCCCGGTGACCAGTCCTCCCCGCGCGGCGAGCCAGTCGACGATCGCGGCGGCGATGTCGCCCTCGTAGAACGGCCGGGCGCCGTCGGAGCCCAGCCGCTCCAGCGCGTCCCCCAGTTCGGGCTGGCGCAGCCGATCTCCGGCGCGCAGGATCCGCCCGTCGGGCGCGAACAGGGCCGCGGCCTCCGGGGTCGAGGTGACGATCGCGCCGAGGATCTCGACGATGTAGGCCTGCTGCCGGTTCAGGGGCACACCCTCGCGCGCGAGCTGCGCGGCCGGCGCCACCAGCCGCTCCAGGGGCAGGCGGCCAAAGCGGCGGGCCGCCTCGCACACCCCCGCCGGCATTCCGAAGGTGCCCACCGACGCCTCGCCGACGTGGAACATCTGCACCGCGTCGCCGAAGGACACGGGCACCGGGATGAGCTCTGAGCGCTCACTCGGCGAGGTGGGCGGGATTCCTCGTCCCGGCGCCTCGACGAAGAAGTCCAGCAGCGTCGGGGCCTGGCCGGGCGCTACGACGAGCATGTAGCCCCCCGCGCCCAGGCCGGTCAGCAGCGGCTCGCAGGCGAAGGACGCCAGCATCGCCCCCAGCGCGGCGTCGACCGCGTTGCCGCCCTCGAGCAGGGCGTCCGCACCCGCCCGCGCGCTCAGCGGATGGCCCGCGGCGACGACGCCCAGCTGGGAGCTCTCGGCGGTCAGCGGCGGGGGATGAACTCAGGGACGTCCAGCTCGGTGGCGCTGCGCCGCACGCGGCTCACGCGCGGCTCACCGGCGGGCTCGCGCATCCGGCTCACGCGGGGTTCGTCCTCGGGCCGCGATCGCGCGCTGGGCGTCTCGTCGCGGCGGCGGGGAGGCGGGTCGCCGAAGCCGGTGGCCACCACCGTCACCCACACCTGATCCTCGAGCTTTTCGTCGACCATCGCGCCGAAGATGATGTTGGCGTCCGGGTGCGCGGCCTCCGCGACGGCCTTGGCCGCCTCGTTGACCTCCCACAGCGAGATGTCGTTGCCGCCGGTGATCGACAGCAGGATCGAGTGGGCGCCCTCCATGCTCGTCTCCAGCAGCGGCGAGGCCACGGCCTGC
>DASXCN010000103.1:0-10170 GCA_036491155.1 Solirubrobacteraceae bacterium
TGGCGAACGTGCGCATCGCAGTGCAGCCCGATGGTGTGGCCCTCCTCGTGGATCCGCGCGATCAGCGCCGGCTGGGCAGCGGCCCGCGGGGCGATCACAAAGAAGGTGGCCCCGGCCCCGAGGTCACGCAGCAGGTCGAGCAATCGGGCGGTCCAAACCGGATCCGGACCGTCGTCGAAGGTGAGGGCCAGAGCTGGCACGGCAAGCGACTACCCGCGGGCCTTGGCGCAAAACGCGCCGATAACGCACCGGAAAGGTGGGGGTCTTCAGGCGGTGTCGGACGGCCATGACCTGCACGGCCATCACGGCAGCGCAGCCATTTCGCGCAGGCGCTCGGCCGCCCGGCGTAGCAGCCGCGAGACCTGCATCTGCGAGCACCCCAGCTCGGCGGCGATCTCGCTCTGCTTGAGGTTGCCCGCCAGGCGCAGGGAGAGCGCCCGTCGCTCGCAGTACGGCAACCGCGCGATCGCCCCGGCGAGCGACGCCGTGGCCTCGACGAGCCCGAAGCCGTCGTCTTCGCGACCGATGGTGTCCATCAGGCTGTCGGGATCGTCGGGCCCGGCGCCCGTCATCGGCGCGTCGAGTGACGCGGCGTAGTGAGCGCTGCCTGAGTCCAGACCATCGATGATCTCCTCGGTACTGACCTCCAGGTACTCGGCCAGCTGCCCGACCCCCGGATGGCGGCCCGATGTGGCCACGATCCGGGCAACCGCCCGCTCGATCCGCAGGGCCATCTCCTGTTGGCCCCGCGAGACGTGAACGGCCCAGCCCGTGTTACGGAAGTGCTTCTTGAGCTCACCGAGGATCGTCGGGATGGCGAAGCTCGCGAAACTGGTCCCGCGGCTCGGGTCAAACCGCTCGATCGCGCCGAGGAGCCCGAGATAGGCGACCTGGACGAGATCGTCAAACGGTTCGTGCGGGGTGCGGTAGCGCCAGGCCAACCTGCGCGCAAGCGGAGCGAAGCGGTCGAACACCGCGTCGCGGGCGTGCGCATCACGCTCCGCGTGCCAGCGGGCGAGAAGAGCGGGGACATCGCTCTGAGCCCCGGGGTGTGACGTAGCGAGAACCGAGAGTCGGCGCGTCGGCATGACGGTGCATCTCCTTGGTGGCAGGGAGCCATTCCAGAGCCGTCGGGAAACCTGCGGTGCTCCCCGCGGTGCGCTGGCCGATCGCGTCCGTCACGCTTCAGTCGTGGCAGACCTTCTGCAACCTACCCCGCGTCGCCCAGATGCAAAGCCCGCGGGTTGGAAACCAACGCGCGCCCGCGCGGGAAGCTGACCCAGAGCTCCAGTCCTCCGACGCGCTCCCCGGCGTCGCTCTGACTCACCGGCGTGCCCGGCCGCAGCCGGAGCTCGAGCTGAAAGTCGTCGGCCGTCACATCGGCGACGACGGCAATGTCGACATCGCAACGCGACGACGCGTGACCAGCCGCCATGCGGAGGATCACCGCGAGCGTGTCGGCGATCTGGCCCCGGTCCTCCGCGTCCAACCCGTGCGCCTGCACGAAGGCGGCGACGCTACGGAGCAGCTCGCGGCGGCCCTGGTCGGTCGCCGTGTCCTGAAAGCGCGCCGCCGGAACATCGGTCATGTCCCGCTCATCTGCGCAGTTCCGGCGCCGGGAAACCTTTCCTGCTCCCTTGCCCCCCCAGCCTGGCGGCACTGCCACCGGCGGCCCGCAGCTAATGTGTCGCCCGCGCCCTGGGGTAGGTGGAGTCCTGCCCGGCGCACCGAGCAAGTGGTGCAGACGCCGACGAGAGGGGTTTCGAGTGCCTGGTCCTGACGAGCGTGACGACGGATTCCTGACGCGACGGCAGCTCATGGAGCGCCTGGGCATGGTGGGCGCGGGTGCGTTCGTCAGCCAGTCGGCGTTCGCCTGGATGGCCGGCAACGGCTGGGCGTCGGTGATCGACCGCGCAGCCAGGACCAAGCCGGCGGGCTCGGACCTCGAAGCCGTCGAGCACATCGTCTTCCTCATGCTCGAGAACCGCTCCTACGACCACTACTTCGGCGCCTACCCGCGCGGCCGGGGCTTCGACGATCACCCCAAGCACTCGCTCGGCGCCTTCGCCCAGGACTACCCGGGCGGCTCCAACGTGGTGCCCAAGCACAAGCTGCTCCCCTTCCACCTTCCCAGCAACCACGGCCTCGAGTCCACCGACGACCTCACCCACGACTGGGGCCCGATGCACGAGTGCTGGAACCACGGCAAGATGGACTCCTGGGTCAAGGTCCACACCCGGCCCGAGTGGGAAGGACCCAAGGGCGCGATGACGATGGGCTACTACGCGCGCGAGCAGCTGCCCTTCCACTGGGCGCTGGCAGACAACTTCACGCTCGCCGACGCCTACCACTGCTCGATCCTCGGCCCCACGCACCCCAACCGGCTGATGGCCACCAGCGGGACGATCGATCCGTCGGGCCACCACGGGGGCCCGGTCGTCGCCACCAACGCCACCGACGACACGATGTGGAACTGCACCTGGACAACGGTCCAGGAGCTGCTGGAGGACAAGGGCGTCTCCTGGAAGGTCTACACGCCGAGCAACCTAGGGGTCACGGGCAAGTTCGCCGCCGTGAGCAAGTACCTGACCTGGGATCCCAAGTTCTACGACCCCACGCAAACGACGAACCTGGGGCTCACCGACAACGTCCTGCCCTACTTCAAGTCCTTCCAGACGCCCGGCACGCCGCTGTTTCACAAAGCGTTCAAGCAGACCTTCCCCAACGACTTCGCCGCCGACGTGAAGTCAGGAAAGTTCCCCAAGGTCTCGTGGATCATCCCGCCGCTCGGCTTCGACGAGCACCCCTCGGCCTCCCCGACCAACGGACAGTGGTTCGTCTCGATGGTGCTTGAGGAGCTCACCTCCAACCCCAAGGTGTGGGCCAAGACAGCGCTGTTCATCATGTACGACGAGAACGACGGCTGGTTTGACCACGTGGCGCCGCCGACGGCGCCGAAGGGCACCAAGGGCGAGTTCCTCACCGCCAAATCGTTCCCGGCCGGCGAACCCAAGCCCGAGACCCTCGGAATCGAGGGTCCCCTGGGGCTGGGCGTCCGCGTGCCCATGCTCGTGGTCTCGCCGTTCAGCCGCGGCGGCCACATCGCCTCCGAGGTGTTTGATCACACCTCACAGCTGAAGCTGATCGCCGAGCGCTGGGGCATCGAGGTTCCCAATGTCTCCGGCTGGCGGCGCAAGACCGTCGGCGACCTCACGTCGACGTTGTTCAACGCCAAGACCGATAAGTCGGTCCCCAAGCTCCCCAAGACGTCGATCGTCTTCGCGGACTCCGGCCCGGCCAGCTTCCCCGGTCAGTGGACTGAGACGGGCGGCTTCGGCCCGAAGGTCCCCACCAAGCAGCGGATGCCCAACCAGAAGGGCGGCTCGGAGCCGGCGACCAAGTTCTTCAAGCTCGACGAGCGCGAGCAGGCGATCCCCGACGACGCCTACACGTCGATCGACATCAGCGGACCCCCCAACGAGACGGTCAAGTCCCGCGGGAACCGGCTGATGAAGGCCTAGCGCCCCGCGCGCCCTAACGCCCGGCGCGCCCTAACGCCCCGTGCGCCCCACACCCCGCGCGTCTCGGCGGGCGCGCACGGGGCCGGCGGCCAACCGTCCGAACTCGAAGCCTGCGGTGCCGGTGGTCAGGGAGACGTGCTCGACGCGCCGCCGCGCATCGCGCGTGTCTGACGCAACGCGTCGAGCATCGCCCCACTCCCGACGCTGTTGTCGTGGCCCATGGTGTGCAGCTTGCCGGTCGCGTCGTCCAGCGCCTGCGCGTGGTCTGCGGCATCACCCTGCTTGACCTTGATCACCTGATAGTGCGAACGGAGCATGTCGCGCACCGCCTTGGGCAGCGCGGCCACCTTAGCGGCGAGTCCGACGCTGTCGGGCACCCGGGTGGGCATGTCCAACCCCTTCTTCGGGAGGCGCTCCTGCTGGCGTTTCTCCTCGTCCGCGGTGACCGACTCGCCGAACATGAGGCGGATGCCTTGATCGAGCATGTCGTAGGAGACCGTGTAGGAGCCGGATTCGCCGTAGTAGGCCAGGAAGCGGAACGATCCCGCCAGGTAGGAACTCGCCGCCGGAGCGGCGGCCCCATCCAGCTTCGCGAGGTCGGCCTTCAGGTTGCGGGCGACAAGCTTGAGGTACGCGTCGATGCGGTTGCTCGCCGCCAGATAGGGGTGGGTGATCCACTTCTTCTTCTTGGGGTCGGTTTCGGGGTCCTTGGGGTCGGGTTCGGTCTTGCGGAAGTTGTTGACGCCCTCATAGAGCACCACCGAGTCCAGGAGGTGCGTCCCGGTCTGGGCCTCCTTCTCGGCCAAGTCGGCGATGTAGTTGCCGCCGAAGCTCCAGCCGGTCAGCACCAGGCCCTTCTGCTTGAGCTTGATGCCGGTGTCGTCCTTGAGGAGCTTCAGCACACGCGTGACGTACGCGGCCGGCGCGGTGGCGGCATCACCGAAGTCCGGCGTGCTGTCGAAGCTGCCCTGCGGCATGATCACCACGACCTGCGTGTCCCCCTTCTCGGCGATGCTCTTCGACAGCTGCTCGTCGGCGCGGTCCTTCTCGGGGTCGACGTCGCGCACCGTGCTGCCCTCGCGCCTGTAGCCGGCGCGATTGCTGCCATGGAAGTGCAGCCAGACCTGCACGTCGTTCTCCGGCTTGAGCGCGCTCGGCACCAGCACGATCGCGCGGTTGCCGCTCTCCTCGTCGGTGACCTTTTTCTTGATCTCGTCGGTGAGCGACGGGTCGGTGCTGCCGCCGAGCTTGGGGTCAAACAGGGGGTAGCGGTCGACCCCCGCCGCCGGGGAGGTCTTGTCGTGGTTGGGGCTCCTTGCGCTGGTCTTGGGCCAGCCCACCTGACGCATGAGGCGGCCGACCGCGGCGTTGCCGGCCGTTCTCTGCAGTGCCAGCACGCCTTGGGCGTACGCGGGGAGCGCTTGCTCCGCATCGGCGCTGCGGGCCGCAACGGGTGCGTCGCTGACGCCCCGAGCGCGCGTGATCCCCACACGTTGCCCCGGCACGCGGCCAAGCCTCCCAGAAAGGCGATGGGCGCGCAATTTCCAAGATGAAGCGCGGCCGTGTCAGAAGCGGCGCGGAGACCCGCCGACGACCTCCGGGGGCAGCGAATCGCCCGGATCGATGACGGGCGGCGAGACGTCGATGATGTCCGGGTATTTCATCCCCGTTCCGGTGTTGAGGATCACCACCGTGTCGTCCGGCCGGATCCGCTCCTGCGCCAGCAGCAGAGGCACGGCCGCGACCGCCGCCGCGCCCTCGGGGCAGATCAGGGCACCTTCGGTACGTCCTGTCTCGCGCAGCGCGCCGAGAATGGCCTCGTCGGTCACGGCAAGACAGGCTCCGTCGGTTTCGCGGACCGCCTCGAGCACCAGGAAATCACCCAGGGCGCTCGGCACGCGGATGCCCTGAGCCACCGTCGAAGGGTCGGTCCACGCCACCGACGTGTCGGTGCCCGCCTCGAAGGCTGCGACGATCGGCGCGCATCCGGCCGCCTGCACGGCGAACAGCCGCGGGAGCGCTCCGTCGATCCAGCCCAGCGCCTGCATCTCGCGCAGGGCCTTGAAGATGCCGATGATGCCCACGCCACCGCCCGTCGGATACACGATGGCGTCGGGCAGTTTCCAATCCCGGTCCTCCAGGATCTCGATCGCCATCGTCTTCTTGCCCTCGATGCGGTGCGGCTCCTTCAGCGTCGCCGTCTCAAACCATCCGTGCCGGGGCGCCTCGCGGCTCATGATCGCGCCGGCATCGGAGATCTGCCCGCGGACGAGCGCGATCCTCGCATGCGCCACCTCCGCCTCTACCACCGCTAGACGGGGAGCGTCGACCGGCATGCACAGGGCCACCTCCAACCCCGCCTTAGCACCGTAGGCGGCCCAGGCCCCGCCGGCGTTGCCGTTGGTGGGCATCGCGATCGCGCTCGCCCCGAGCTCCTTCGCGCGGGAGACGCCGGTGGTCGCGCCCCGGGCCTTGAAGGTGCCCGTCGGGTTCAGGCCCTCGTCCTTCATGTACAGGTGGGGCACGCCGTAGACCGCTCCGAGGCGACTCAGCGGCAGCAGCGGGGTCCCGCCCTCCCCCAGGCTGACCACGTGCCGTGGATCTCGGACGGGCAAGAGCTCGCGGTAGCGCCAGAGTGAACGGTCGGCTCGCTGCCTGAGCTTTGCGGGGTCGACCGCCCGGCCCACCGACTCGAGGTCATACCGCGCCAGGAGCGGACCGCCACACTCGCACAGGTTCGCCAGCCGATCGGCGTCATGTCGGTGCCCGCACCGGGCGCATTCCAGGTGAGTCAGCATCGATTGCCAGGCCATCAGCGCTTTCCTTTCCGTTCGCAACGAGCCCGATCTTGCCCGATTGGGACCCATCGCCGTCTGACGAGGGTCACCTCTCGGCGCTGGGAACCCAGTCACACCGGCCACACCACGGTCAGGTTCTCGTCACGAGCGGCGACCGGCTGGACATGATTGGGTCAGATGGCGGGCCAACGACCCAACGACGTCGAGCAGCGGGCGCGCTTTGATGCATTGTTCGACCAGCACTACGCCGAGGTGCGGGCGTATGTCGCGCGTCGTGGCACCGCGGCGATCGTCGATGACGTGGTGTCAGAGACGTTCCTGGTGGCCTGGCGGCGGATCGACGCAGTTCCCGTCGACGGGCTGCCGTGGCTGCTGGGGGTGGCTCGACGGGTCTTGGCCAACCAGCGTCGCGCTGATGCGCGTCGGGGCGCGCTGCTCGGATTGCTGGCCGGCATGCTGCCACGGGCGCCGATCACCGAGCCGGCGAGCGAGGTGTTCGGTGAGCTTGGCGCCGCGATTGCCACGCTGTCGGAGCGCGACCGCGAGGCGCTGCTGCTGGTGGCGTGGGAGGGACTCGACCCGCAGCGCGCGGCGCGGGTGGTCGGGTGCGCCCCGGACACCTTCCGGGCGCGGCTGTACCGCGCGCGCCGCCAGCTCGTCGCCCGGCTCAGACCAGCGCCCGATGGCGAGCGACTGCCCCAGGAGGCACGATGAACCCCGAAGATCCCGTCATCACACGGGTATCGGCGACGAACCCCGTCCCGGATCCCGATGCCCTCACCACCCAGCAGCGCATCGAGGCGGCCGCTCTGCGGGCAGCAATCACCGCCCAGGGCGCCGGACGTCCGCGGCCAACCAAGCCCCCGCGACACCTCCGGCACGGAGTGCTGGCGGCGGCGACCGTGATTCCGGTCGCGATCGTGGTGATCCTCGCGCTGGGCATTCATCACCGCCCGAGCGGCGCCGTGGGCGGCCACGGCTCATCGCAGCTGCAACTGCCCAGCCCCGGCAGCGCCCAGACCTTGCTGCTGATCGGCTCCGAGCACCGCGCCGGCGCCCCGTTTTCGGCGGCCAACACCGACGCGCTGATGCTGGTCCGACTCGACCCCGACGCGCGGACGATCCACTTGCTCTCGGTGCCCCGCGATCTCGAGGTCCGGATCCCGGACGGCTCCGGCTCGTCGGTCGGCAAGCTGAACTCGGCCTACAGCGCCGGAGGACCCAGCCTGGTGCTGACGATCCTCAAGACCCAGGTGTTTCCGGGTCTTGCGGTCAACCACATCATCGACCTCAACTTCCAAGGCTTCGCCGCCGCGGTCGATGCGCTGGGCTGCGTGTACGGCGACATCGACCACCGATACGTCAACGACACGGCACGGACGGACTACTCCAGCATCGACCTCCAGGCCGGCTATCAGAAGTTGTGCGGCTCCCAGGCATTGCAGTTCGTTCGCTTCCGCCACACCGACAGCGACCTCGTCCGACAGGCACGCGCGCAGGATCTGCTGCGGTGGCTGGGCGACAAGCTCTCCGTTGGCGAGCTCATCGCCAAGCGCGACCAGCTCTTCCAGATCCTCGGCCGCAATTCAGAGACCGATGACGGGCTGCACTCCGTCAGCGGGCTGATCCAACTGTTCGACCTCGTCATGAACTCGTCCGGACATCCCTTGCAGCAGATCCCATTCCCCGCCGTCGTGCGTCCCTGCGACCGCGGCGCGTGCTACCTCAGCGCGAGCAAGGCCGCCGAAGCGCAGGCCTACCAGCAATTTTTGAGCACCGGCGTGGCGACCAGCCGGCCCGGGTCATCCTCGTCTGCGTCGAGCGCGAACGCGGCCGTGGGTGCCCGCGTCGCCCGCGTCACAGCGGACGCCGCTAGCGGGCAGAGCCAGGCGACGGCCTTGGGCGACCCCGGCCTCCCCATCTATTACCCGGCCCTGATCGCCGCCGGCTCGAGTTACTGCTCAAGCACCACCGGCAACTGCCGCGTCGCTCCCAACGACGCCAGTCGCTACGCCAACGCGTACCCACGCGCGTACACGATCAATGCCGGCGTCGGACACGGCTACAGGTCATACCGCATGACCCTGGTCCTCAACGCCGCCCTCGGCCAGTACTACGGGGTGCAGGGCACCACCTGGTCAGACCCGCCGATCCTGCGCCATCCGATCCGCACCCAGGTGCTCAATGGCCGCCCGCTGCGCGAGTACGGCACCGACACCCAGCTGTCAGTGGTTGCTTTCAGCACCTCCACCGGCACCTACTGGGTCTCCAATACGCCGACCAACTCGATCCCGAGCGCGGAGCTGGTCGCCATCGCCGCATCGATGAGACCAGCAGCATGACCACCGGAGACCAGGCGTTGCTCAGGCGGGGAGCGTCAGGATCGCGGCGGCGCGCGGCGGGACGGGAACTGCATAGACACCGTTGGCGTTGGGCCTGATCAGTGTCAGGTGCGGCGTGCCGGTGAGCTGTCCGGTACGCGAGGACAGGCGCTGGCCCCCCAACGTCGTGCCGCCGGTCGCGCTCAGCGACCTGGCGCGCAGGAGCGACAGTGATCCCGCGGCGCGGATGCCCGGGGCGCTGACGCCGATGGTGCGGGCGCCGGAGCCGATATTGGTCAGGACGACGCGCTCTGACCCATCCGCCGCGCGCACGGCGAACTGGTAGAAGTGGGCCAGGCCGGCGCTAGAGATGCGCAGCAGGTGCGACCCGGCGGGTGCCGCGTCGGCGAAGGTCAACAGCCCGTAGTACTCGGACTCGACCGCCACGCGCTAGCCAAACGTGCTGTGCCTGGCGGTGATCATGTGGTTGAGATTCTGGGCGCGGTCGATCGTCTGGAAATTGACGCCCTGGACACCGGCCTGCCACAGCGCCGGCAGTATGTTCAGCGCCCACAGCGCCTCACCGAACGAGTTGGAGATCCCCGGGTCACCCCCGCAGGGGATGCCGTTGATCTCGTCCACGCGCAGCGGCTTGCCGTGGGCGGCGGCCGCCCTGACTGCGGCATGGATCGAATCGGCCAGGCCCTGGAGGGACGCGCGGGCGAAGAAGTCCGACACCGACAGCCTCGTGAGGCGCGAGCAGTCCTTCAACGGATAGGCATGCACCGTCACCAGCTTCAGGCGCGACGGCAGTTCGCTCAGCACCGCGCCCAGTTTGGGCAGCCAATGTGGTGAGCCTGAGCTCGGGCCGGCGAGCGGGGCGCCACCGAGTACCGAGGCGACCTTGGAGAACTTCTTGCCATAGTCGGCGATCGTGTCGATGCCGCGCCCGCCGTTGACCACAGACAACGGGTAGAACTCCGGTTCGTTGCCCAACTCGAACGCATCGATGAGGTTGGCGCCGACGTACCGGTCAAAGTCGGCGACCTCGGCGCGGGCGATCGCGGAGTTGACGTTGGAGTCGACCTTCAGGTTGACACCGAGGATGGCCTTGCCCCCCAGCGCCTTGAGCAGCGCTTGGACGTCGGCGCCCCAGCCCGGCGTGAGCGTGTAGAGGTAGGGCTGCTTCTTCATGCCGGGGATCGGCCAGTAGGAGTCGTCTCCCGAATTACCGCCCAGTCGCAGCAGGAAGGACGCGCCTGGAGAGAGGTTGCTCAGCACGTGGATGAAGGGGGTGTCCGGATCGGCGGCCGTGCCCGACAGGTCGGTGATCGTGTCGAGCTCGGTGGCGATGCCGAGAAAGCCCTGGGCAGTCGACGTCGCAGCCACCGGGGCAGGACCCCCGACCCTGACGGTCGCCCGCTGCGAGGCCGGAGTGGGCAGCGTCGTCATCGCCTGCCCGTCCGCGGCCGAAGTTGTGGCGATCGCCACCGGCGCGCCCACGGCGCACACCACGGCCAGTGCCGCCAC
>DASXCN010000104.1:0-1975 GCA_036491155.1 Solirubrobacteraceae bacterium
GCCAGGCCCGCGGCCAGCCGCACGCGCCAGGTGCCGCTCACCGGGAGCAGGCTGCGGGGCACGGCGACGATGAACGATCTGGACGCAGGGTCGACGGTGAGGCTGCCCCCGTGGGCGACGACGTCGGTGCGCAGGCCCGTCAGCGGGTTGACCAGCCAGGCGCCGCGGCTGGAGACGACGAGGGCCTGGTCGATGCCGGGCGAGGTGACCCCGGCCGCGGCCGGCCACGCCGCCAGGCCGGTGGCGGCGTTGTCGTCGGTGTCGAGCGCCCACTCGGCGATGGGGATGCTGGGGTCCGCCAGCGTGGTCCAGTCCACGCGCCAGTAGCTGAAGGCGCCGTTGACGCCGACCCCGGCGCGGAAGATGTCGGCGCCGTTGTTGTCAGCGGCGCCCGAGGGGAACACGTAGTCGCCCTGGCGACCGGCCAGCCCCGAGCTCTGCGCGAAGGTCGAGACGTTGAACCCCTGCGGGCTCGAGGCGCCGTAGTCGTCGTAAATGAAGTCGCTCCACAGCGAGGCGCCGCCGGCCAGCCGGCCCGTGCCCGAGGTCTGCGGGAAGGTGTTGGGAAACGGCCAGGCGGTGGGGGAGGGCTCCGGCAGGGCGGGCGCCGGCGTCGAGGCCGCGGCCGGGACGTCGGTGGGCATGCCGGCGGGCACCTGGGCCGCCGCCGCCGTCGCGCCCGACCCCAGGCACACAACCACGGCCGCCACCATCGGCAGCGCGCGGCGCCATGGGCTCCAGACCCGCTCTCTCCTCACCTCCTGCACAATACACCAGGAGACGGTGCTTTGAGTCAGTGCGAGATTGTGAGGTTTAGGCGCGCGTGCCGATTACGGCACGCTCACCCCCTGCAGCGCCACCGGGCCCTGGGCGCGGTTGAGCTCGGTCCCCTGGTCGACGCCCGGGGGCGTGACGGTGTCCATGACCTTCGCGACCGTGTTCGGGTCGACGCCGCAGATCGCAGCCGTGTTGCCGGCGGCGCACACGCCGAAATTGAACGGCTGCGGCGTCGGGGCGAAGGTGCGCGCCTGATCGGAGCTGAACCCATCCTGGCCGGTGAGGGCGACCGTGAACACCCATCCGGACACGGGGTCGCCGAAGGCAGCCCGCGGCAGCACCAGCGTGGCGGTGCGGGTGGTGAGGTCGGTGAAGATCTGCGCGGAGCCCAGCGACGCGTTCGCCGCGTTGACCCACACCGGCGGCGCAAACCCCTGAGCTTCGATGCGCTCAGTCCACGCGCCGGCCGGCGCGATCGAGTAGTTGCGCGTCGAGAACGGCGCCGCCGTCGATGAGGGCGAGGCCGAGGGGTTGTGGACGAAGACGTCGAGCAGCTGCGCCCCGAAGTTTTCGCCGAACGTCGGGACGAGTGTGCGCAGCGTCGTCTGGATGTAGACGTCGGTAGCGGTCTCGTTGACCTGGAAGTTGGTGATGTCAAACGAGCCGGCGACGAAGTCTGCGGCGGTCGGGTACTGGTAGGTCCCGGGCCCGTTGTCATCGCCAGACGGGTCGGCGGCGGTCAGCACCGCCGTACCGGGCAGGGTGGCGTCCGATACCGACTCCTGCGCGTAGCCGGTGCTGTTGCCCTTGGTCGCCGTCACCGTGATGGTGGGCGAACCGAACGTCGCAGGCGTGAGCGACAGCGACCAGTGGCCCGAGCCGTCAGCGGTCGTCGATGCGCTGGCCGCCGCGCCGCCCGCCGACGTGTCGGCCTCGGCGTCGACGAGCGCATGGGGCGTCGTCGTGCCGGTCACGGTGATCGACTGCGTCGTGATGGTCGCCCCTGGCGCCGGCGAGGTGATCTTCACCGGGAGCGCGCCCGGCATCCCGTGCGCCACGTAGCGGTCAGAGACGATGCCGGGCGTCTCGACGCTGCGTCCCGCGCCCAGGTCGATGGTCAGCCGCGCCACCGTGGCCTGGGCCCAGGTCAGCGGGCTGGCCGAGCCGACGGGCTTGCCGTTGGTGAAGCCGATCGAGG
>DASXCN010000105.1:0-14162 GCA_036491155.1 Solirubrobacteraceae bacterium
ATCGCTGGCCGCGGAGGTCGCCGAGGAGCGGATCCGCGTCAACACGCTGTTTCCGGGGGTGATCGACACGCCGCAGTTCCGGGACGCCAACCCGGCGGGCGAGCGCGCGCACTGGATGGCCACCACCGGCATCGGCGTCCCCGGCGACGTCGTGGGCCCGCTCATGTTCCTGCTCTCGCAGGCCGCGACGATGACCGGGTCGACTCTGAGCCGGGATCGCGCCTTCAGCCAGGAGGGCGAGGCGTGAGCGCTACGCAGCTCCCCGTCGGCGTCGTCGGCGCCGGGCCCGTCGGCCTGATCACCGCTCTTGGCCTGGTCCACCACGGCCTGCCGGTGGTGGTCTTCGAGGAGGACGACCGGCTGTCGATGGACACCAAGGCCGGCACGGTGCTGACCCGCACGCTCGAGGTCCTCAATCGCTACGGCGTGCTGCCCGCGGTGCTACGCGCCTCCCTGCGCATCGACGAGATCGGCGACGTGGACCGCCAGACCAACCGCAAGGCCCGCAGCGTGCTTACCGGCGCCCTCACCGAGGACACCCGGTTCCCATTCGTCATCAACATCCCGCAGCACGAGCTTGAGCCGGTCCTGCATCAGGAGCTCGACGATCGCCGGCCCGGCAGCGTGCGCCTCTCCCATCGCCTGCGCGACTTCCGCCAGGCCGACGACCACGTGGTGGTGGAGCTCGACACGCCCGACGGCCCGGCCGAGCTGGCCGTCTCCTACCTGCTGGGCTGCGACGGAGGCCGCTCCCGCGTGCGTGATCAGCTGGGGGTGGCGGTGGAGGGGCAGACCTACCCCGAGCGCTACTCCCTCGTGGACCTCCGCGCCGATCTCGACGTCGCGCACCCGCGCGACTACCCCTACCTGGCCTACTTCGGCGACCCTTCTGAGTGGATGATCCTGGTGCGTCAGCCCCACTGCTGGCGGTTCCTGTTCCCGCTCGCCGCCGACCGCGAGCCTCCCACCAGCCAGGAGCTCGCCGACAAGGCACGCCAGTTCATCGGCGACGTCGGCGAGGTCGAGGTGCTGGGCTCCAACGTCTATGCCGTCCACCATCGCGTGGCGGCCCAGTGGCGTGACGGGCGCGTGTTCCTCATGGGCGACGCCGCGCATCTCATCACCCCGATGTGGGCGCTGGGCCTCAATACCGGGGTGTTGGACGCATCGAATCTGCCCTGGCGGCTGGCCTGGGTGATGCGCGGCTGGGCGGCGTCCTCGCTATTGGACGGCTACGAGTACGAGCAGTCGCCGGTCGCCATCCAGGGATCGGGGGAGATGGCCCAGGCCGCCCGCGCCTACATGTCGCGCCAGACCGGCGAGGTGAGCGCGATGGGCGACGGGAACTGGGGCAATGCCTTCACCCGCGGCCTGCTCGGCGTGTCGCTGGACGTGGACGGCAGCGGCGACTGGTCCATGGTGCGCTCGGGCAGCCAGCCCGACCGCGTCCGCGCCGGGGACCGGATCCCCGATCTGCCGCTGTTCGGCCCAGCGGGCATCGTGCACCTGCACGACCTCGCCGATGATCGCTTCGTGGCGCTGTACTTCACCGACACGCGTCACCGGCCGGCGATCCCCGACGCCCCGAGCCCCGCGCTGGCCCATTTCGCCGTCAGCCGCTGGGACGCCCCTCACGACTCCGGGCTGCGCGACCGGGCGCTGTTTGACCCCGCGGACCGGGTCCGGCGGCGGATGGGGATCGAGGAGGACGTTCTGGTCCTGGTCCGTCCCGACGGCCACGTCGCCGCGATCGAGCCCTACGACCCGTCGTCGCGCGGCGACCGCGCCGGCGAGCTCTATGAGGGCATCACCGGCCAGGCGCCGCCGCGGGCCTGACCCAGCACAGCGAAAGGAGACCGACGCGCATGGCCAAAGGCGACATCACCACGGATTCCGACGGGGCGGAGGTCGTCCTCGGGGACGTCGGCACCAGCATCGTCTTCGAGAACGACCAGGTCCGGATCTGGGAGGTGGCGCTCGACCCCGGCCAGTCACAGCCGTGGCACCTGCACGCGCACCCCTACGTGATCGTGGCCATCGAACCGGGCTCCAACCGGATGGACTTCCTGGACGGCGGCGAGCCGCGCGAGATGGAGGAGACGCCCGGACGCGTCGTCTATCGCGACCCCGGCCGCGTGCACATGCTCACCAACCAGGGCACCACGCGTTACGTCAACCGGCTCATCGAGCTCAAGACGGCCGGCGCCACCGAGGACCAGGCATGACCGCCGACCCGCAGAACATCTCGGCGCCGGCTGCCTACTCGGGCGCTGCCCCCGACCGTTCGCGCGTGGGCGACGACGGTGCGACCGATGCGATGGGGCGCTTCCGGGAGATCCTTCTCCATACCCGCGAGCTCGAGTGGGTGGAGAAGTCGCTGGCCGGGCTCTCGCACCGGATGCTGTGGCGCGATGAGGACAGCGGCGCCTCGATCGCGCTGGTGCGCTTCCAAGCGGGCTCGGGCATCCCCACTCCGCACGCCCACGCCTCCAACCAGTTCATGTTCTGCCTGGAGGGCCGCTACACGTACACCGCGACCGCGCTCACCCTGACGCCCGGCGACTTCTACTGGAACCCCAAGGGGTGCGTGCACGGGCCCACCGTGGCCGAGGAGGAGTCAGTCCTGCTCGAGGTCTACGACGGCCCCCACTACGCCACCCAACCCGACTGGTACACCGACACGGAGGACGCGCGCTGATGCCCAAGCAGGAGATCGTCTCGCCCCAGCTCGCCTCGCCCAACGGCCATTTCGCCCAGGCCACCACGGCCAGCGGCCGGATGGTGTTCATCTCGGGGATGACGGCCCGCAACGCCGAGGGCGGCATCACCGGCGTCGGTGACGTCACCGCGCAGACCCATCAGGTGTGCCAGAACCTCCAGGCCGCGGTCGAGGCGGCCGGAGGCACCCTGGACGACATCGCCCGCGTCGACGTCTACGTGCGCGACATCCACGACTTCGACGCCATCCACGCCGTGCGGCGGCAGTACTTCACCGGCGTCGCCCCGGCCTCGACCATGGTCGAGGTGTCGGGCTTCGTCAAGGAGGAGTACCTGATCGAGATCAACGCCATCGCGGTGCTGGGGTGAGGCGCGCCTCCGCCTCGGCGCAGACGACCGTGCTCACTGCACCGCTGCGGCGCACCGCCGCGGAGGAGGCGGAGTCCGCGCTGCTGCGGGGGATCATGGACGGGGCCATCACGCCGGGTACGCCCCTGCGCCTCCAGGACCTGGCGGCCCAGCTTCAGATGAGCATGATGCCCATCCGGGAGGCGCTGCGCAGCCTCGAGCGGCTCGGCCTGGTGGAGATCGTCGCCCATCGCGGGGCATGGGTGCGCCCGCTCACCCGCGCGGACCTGTTCGACACCTACTTCACGCGCATGCACCTGGAGGGGATCGCGCTGCTGGAGGCGGCCAGGCGCTTTGACTCAGACGGCGCGGCTCACGCGCGCTCGCTGCTCTCGGGAAAGCACCAGGCCGAGGCCCGCGGCGACGTCATGGCCGCGCGTGACCTGCACGAGCGCTTCCACTTCTCGCTGTACGAGGCGTCGGGCTCGGACTGGCTCATGCGGTCGATCCATCCGCTGTGGCGCAACTCCGAGCGCTACCGGGTGGAGTCCATGCGCAACGTCGCGCACTTCCGGCGCAACGACGCCGAGCACGACCTGCTGGTGGATGCGCTCGAGCGACACGACGGCATCGCCGCCGTCGAGCTGATCGTCTCGCACCTGCGCCGGACCGTCGAGCTCATCGACGCCTCGCTGGGCGCCACCGCGCCCGCCCCCGCGACCACCGGCCCCGCGGCGGAGACCGAGGCCGAGGCCGTTCCGATCATGACCCTGCCCACCGTCGACGACATCGCCGGGCGATGAGCCCGGCCGCCCACCCAGCGCCGGGCGCGCCGGGCGCGTTGGGCCCGACCGCCGCGTCGCCCGACGTGGTCATCGTGGGCGGCGGCCACAACGGGCTCGTCGCCGGCGCGTATCTGGCCCGGGCGGGATGGCACACCGTGGTGCTGGAGCGCGCGCCGCAGATCGGCGGGGCGGTGCGCAGCGGCGAGGTCACGCAGCCCGGCTTCGTCCACGACCTGTTCGCGACCAACCTCAACCTCTTTTTGGGGTCGCCTGTCCACCAGGAGCTGGGCGGCGAGCTCGAGCGCCATGGGCTGACCTACGCCGGGTCGGCGGCGCCGTTCGCCAACCTGTTCGGTGGCGGGCGGAGCCTGCGCGTGTGGGCCGATCGTCAACGCACCGAGGCCGAGCTCGGTCAGCACGACCCGCTCGACGCCGCGGGCTGGCGGCGCCTGCGCGAACGCTACGAGCGACTCGCCCCCGCGCTCTTTGCGGGCTACGCGTCGGTGATGCCCTCTCGCGAGATCTTCACGGCGCTGCGCGCCCTCGCGCCCGCCGCGCTCGTGGACCTCGCCCGTCTGCTCGCCTCCTCGACCGGGCGCCTCGCCGGGGATTACCTGCACAGCCCCGAGGCGCAGGTCCTGCTGGCCTGCTGGGGCATGCACCTGGATTTCGGCCCGGATGTCCGCGGCGGGGCGATGTTCCCCTTCCTCGAGGCGTTCACCGACGAGGCCGTCGGCATGTCGGTGGCGCGGGGCGGAGCCTCACGGCTGCCCGAGGCACTGCGGGGGCTCATCGAGGAGGCCGGCGGACAGGTCCGCTGCGACGCCGACGTGGCGCGGGTCCTTGTTAGCGACGGCACCGCCACGGGCGTGGAGCTCGCCTCCGGAGAGCGCGTCTTCGCCCGTCGCGCGGTGATCGCCAACCTCACCCCCGCCGTGCTCTACCGGCGCCTGCTCGCGCACGCCCACCTGCCGCGCCGGGTCCGCTCAGGCGCTCGGCGCTACCGCTACGGGCCGGCGACGATGATGGTGCACCTGGCCCTGTCGGGTGAGCCGTCCTGGGCGGGCGGCGCCGACCTCGGGCAGTTCGCCTACCTGCACATCGCGCCACTGCTCCAGGACCTGCGCGACGCGTACGCCTCCGCGGCCCAGGGGCTGCTCCCTGCAGAGCCGCTGCTCGTCGTCGGGCAGACGTCGGCGGTCGACCCCAGTCGCGCGCCCGAGGGCGGCCACGTCCTGTGGGTACAGGTCCGCACGCTGCCGCCGGAGGTTCGCGGAGACGCCGGCGGGGAGCTTGCACCCGGGTCCTGGGATGAGCTGGCCGAACCGTTCGCCGACCGGGTGATGGCAAAGCTCGACCGCTACGCGCCGGGCCTGCGCGAGCGGGTGATCGGACGGCGGGTGCTGTCGCCGGCCGACCTCGAGCGCGAGAACCCCAACCTGGTGGGAGGCGATTCCCTGGCGGGCTCGATGCACCTGCGCCAGAACTTCCTGCTGCGCCCGTTTGCGGGCGTGGCCCCCTATGCCACGGGAGTCAAGCGCCTGTCTCTGGTGGGTGCCGGTACCTGGCCCGGCGCCGGTGTGAATGCGCTCTCGGGCTACCACGTGGCGCGCCGGCTGATGGCCGCGGTTCCATTTTGACTGGGCCTTACACGATCGTTATGCTGCCCACGCTACTGAGGTGTCGACTGTGTTATCTGGAGGAGGAGGAGCGTCCATGTCGAGGCTGAGAGCAGGTGTTGTGCTCGCCCTCCTGATGGTGGGAGTCGCGGGATGTGGGTCGTCAAGTTCTGGAGGATCGTCGAGTAGCTCGAGCGGAGGCGGAGGGTCAGCCACGGCGCCGGCCGCAGCCGCGTCCAGCAGCGCGAGTGGGACGACTGCCAAGAGTGGGACGCCGATCAAGATCGGCGCCGTCATCGACGAGACCGGCATCATGAAGCCGACCGATGAGCCCGCGCTGTGGGGGGCTCAGTTGGAGGTCAAGAAGATCAACGCGCAGGGTGGCGTCGACGGTCACAAGCTCCAGATGACCGTGCTCAACGACCAGCTGAACCCTGGGCAGACGAGCTCGGATGCGATCAAGTCAGTCAGCAGCGGAGCCAACGTCCTGTGGGTCACCTGCGACGTGGACTTCTCCACGCCGTCGATCCAGGTGGGGCTGTCACACAAGCTGCTGACCGTGTCACCCTGCATCGGGACCGACCAGATGGGCCCCAAGCGCTTCGGCAGCGCGGGCAGCCTCGCTTTCAGCTTCGGCAATGTGGCCGAGGACGAAGGCGCGGCCGATGCCCAGATCGCCATCAAGAATGGCTGGAAGACGGCCGACGTGGCCACCGACAAGCAGATCGTCTACAACCAGGACGTCTGCAAGTCGTTCGCCACCAAGTTCCAGGCGCTCGGCGGCAAGATCGTTGACAGTGAGACCTGGACCCAGGGCGACCACACGGTCGGCGACGTCGCCAACCACCTCAACTCCGCCAAGTCCGACGCGATCATGGTGTGCACCACCGGTGCGCCCGACATCGCGACGCTGCTGTCCGGCGTTCGCAGCTCCGGCAACCAGACGCCGTTCCTCGCGCCCTGGTCACTGGACGGCACCTACTGGATGCCCAAGTCACCCAAGATCGCGAACAACGTCTGGACTGACTCGTACGTGTCGATCTACGGCGATGACCCCAGCCCGGCGGTGCGCGCCATGATCGGCCAACTCAAGGCCGAGGGGCACACCGTGGTGACCGGTGGGTTCGTGACCGGCGCCGCCGCCGTCGACGGGATCGTCGCGGCGCTCAAGCAGACCGGCGGGTCGACCGACGGTGCCAAAATGGCCGCCGCCATCCAGGCGTTCCACAATCTGCCGACCATCTCCGGAGCGGTGTCGTTCTCCTCGTCACTGCATACGGTGTCGGGACGGTCCTACCGTGTCCTCGAAGTCACCAATGGGGTCGGTCACTTCAAGTACCTGATCAACGCCGAGGGCAAGGGGTGACAGTGGGGGCGGAGCCGTCCGGCTCCGCACCCGCAGCATCGCCGACGCTGCTGCGCGCCACTGGGGTTTCACGCTCGTACGACGGGGTCCATGCCGTCGCCGAGGTGAGCATGGAGATCAGGCCGAAGGAGATCGTCGGCCTGATCGGCCCCAATGGCGCGGGCAAGACAACCTTGATCAACCTGCTCTCGGGCTTTGACGTGCCCACGGAGGGGACGATCGAGTTCGACGGGGTCGACATCACTGACTGGAGCGCCGAGCGCCGCGCGCGCACGGGGCTGGCCCGGACCTTTCAGCACGGCCACCTGTTCCCCGACCTCCCTCTACGCGAGAACGTGGAGTTGGCCGCGCTGGCCATCGGCGTCCGTGCCCGCGACGCGCGCCGCCTGGCCGACGAGCTGCTCGAGGCGCTGGGTCTTCTGGACCGGGCCGATGTGCTAGCCGGCGCGCTGGCCCACGGAGAGCAGCAGAAGGCGGGCGTGGCGCGTGCGCTGGCCTCACGGCCGCGCTTCGTCCTGCTGGACGAGCCGGCGGCGGGTCTGTCGGGGAGCGACGTGGACGCTTTCGTCGAGCTTCTGGAGAACGTGCGCACCACCTATGGTGCCAGCGTGCTGGTGGTCGAGCACAACGTCGCGCTGATCATGCGAGTGAGCGACAAGATCCACGTGCTGGACGGCGGGCGGACGCTGGCGGTCGGTACGCCCTCCCAGATCCGCGACAACATCGATGTGACCGCCGCCTACCTCGGCTCGGCGGGAACCGAGCCCCCCATCGAGCCGCCGCCCGATGTCTCCTGAACCGCTGTTGGCCATCGAGTCGGTCGAGCTCGGGTACGGGCGCGCCACCGCCGTGCAGGACGCCAGCCTGACCGTGGATGCGGGCGAGGTGGTGGGGCTCATCGGCCCCAACGGAGCCGGGAAGTCGACGCTGCTGCTCGGGGTGATGGGCGTGGTCACTCCGCGTCGTGGCTCGATCAGCCTGAACGGCAGGTCTCTGGCCGGCGTGTCCACCGACCAGCGCGTGCGCGACGGCATCGGCCTCGTGCCCGAGGGCCGCCACATCTTCGCCGACCTCACGGTGGAGGAGAACCTGCGGCTCGGCCTCGTCGGCCGCGCCGCGCGCGAGGGGCTCAGCGAGGACCTCGAGTGGATCTACTCCCTGTTCCCGGTCGTCCAGGAGTCCCGATCGCGCGCCGCGGGCCTGTTGTCCGGTGGCCAGCAGCAGCAGCTGGCGATCGCCCGGGCGCTGATGGGACGGCCGCGGCTGCTCCTGCTCGACGAGCCGTCGTTGGGGCTGAGCCCGATGATGATCGAGACGGTGTTCAACGCGCTGGCCCAGATCAGCGGGCACGGCGTCACCGCCGTCATCGTCGAGCAGAGGGCGCAGATCACCGTCGAGTTCGCCTCCCGGACCTATGTGCTCACCAACGGGCGAATTGTGGCCGAGCTCACCCCCGCCGACGCGCAGGACACGGAGCGGCTGATCGCCGCCTACCTGGACTGATGAACGTCGCCCAGACCATCTTCGACGGCCTGGCCCTGGGGGCGCTCTACGCCCTGGTGGCGATGGGGCTGGCGCTCGTCTTCGGCGTGATGCGCCTCATCAACTTCGCGCAGGGGGAGCTCATCACCGCGGGCGCCTACTCGCTCTCGCTCACCGGCAGCCTGCCGCTGATCGTCAGCATCCTCATCTGCTTCATCGTCTGCGTGGGGCTGGCGTTGCTCTTGGACATCGCCTTTCGGCGCCTGCGTGGCGCCGATCCCACGACGGCACTCGTCGCGACGTTCGCTGTGGCGCTCACCCTGGAGGCCGTCTGGACTATCGCCTTCGGCACCAACGGCAAGCCGGCGGACCTGTTGTCCGCGCTCAACACGAGCCTCACCCATGGCTCGCTGCAGCTGCGCTGGGTGACCATCACGATGATCGTGGGCGGGGCCGCGCTGCTGGCCGCGACAGCACTGGTGCTGGATCGCACCAGCATCGGGCTGCAGATGCGCGCCGCCGCGCGCGACTTCCGCGCCGCGCGCCTGCTGGGCGTACGCACCAATCGCGTGATCGCCTTCGCCTTCGCCATGTCAGGGGTCTTCGCGGCCGTCGTCGCGCTGCTCTACACCGTGCAGGTTCCCGACGTGACGCCGCAGTTCGGCCTGGACATCACGATCGTGGCGCTGGTCGGCGCCGTCACCGGCGGACTTGACCGCCTGTGGCAGGCGGCGGCCGGCGGGTTCGTCATCGGCTTCGCCAACGCGGCGCTCGGCGACATCCTTCCCTCCTCGCAGCGCGTGTACGTCACCACATTCCTGTTCCTGTTGGTGATCATCGTGCTGCTGGTCCGGCCCGACGGCCTGTTCGCCTCCTTGCGCCGCGTCAACACCGATCGCGTATGAGGCTCCTGCGCAACACCGTGCCCCTGCTGGGCGTGATCGCGATCCTGGTCGTCGTCGCTCTGATCGGGGAGTCAACGTCGCTGGCGACGCAGCAGGACTTCATCACCGCCCTGGTGTCCGTGGTCATCGTCTACGGCCTGTACGTGTTTGTCGGCAACGCGGGCGTCATCTCGTTCGGCCACATCAGCTTCGTGGCCGTCGGCGCGTTCGCGGCCGGTGAGCTCACCATCCCCACCGAGCCCAAGCATTTCACGCTCCCGGGGCTGATCCCGCTGCTGGCCGATCACTCGGTGTCCAACATCGCCTCACTGGCCATCGCCTTCGCCGCCGGCGCCATCTTCGCGCTCATCGCCGGCGCTCCGCTGATGCGCCTGAACGGCATCGCCGCCGGCATCGCCACCTTCGCGATCCTCGAGATCACCAACAACCTCCTGAGCTTCGACACCAACATCGGGCCCGGGGCGACCACGCTGTCGCTGGTTCCGACCTCGACCGGGATCTTCCAGGCGCTGCTGGGCGCGATCCTCGCGGCGGTCCTGGCCTTCGCCTACCAGCGCTCTCGCCGCGGCCGCCTGTTGCGCGCCACGCGGGAGGACCCTCAGGCCGCGCGGGCGATGGGCGTCAACATCACGCGCGAGCGGCTGGTGGCGTTCGTGCTGTCGGGTGGCATCGCGGGCCTCGGCGGTGGCCTCCTGGTCCACCAACTCGGCTCGATCACGACCAACCAGGTCTTCCTGGACCTCACCTTCATCACCCTGGCCATGCTGGTGGTGGGCGGTTCGCGGAGCCTGCTCGGGGCCACGGTCGGGGCGATCGGCGTCAGCCTCATCGACTCCTTCCTGCTCACCGCCGTCAACAGCGTCCACGTCGTGTTCTTCAACCTCACGCTGCCCAGTGGCTCCGCCGATCTCGGGCTCGGCGCCCTGATGGCGCTGATGCTCCTGTGGCGCCCACGTGGCGTGACCGGCGGGCGAGAGCTGTCGCTGCCGCGGCTGACGCGGCTAACCCGGCGCCCCGGGTCAGCTGACAAGCGCGGCGCTGCGTAGCTCGCTGTCGAGCTTCGCTCCGTCCTCGTCGGCGAGCGCCGCGGCTCGGAGCGCAGCCAGACGCTCGGCGGCGTCCGGAGCGCCCTCGAGCTTGCGCGCCGCGGTCATGAGCTTGGCGAAGCTTTCGCTGCCGTGGGCCCAGGTGGCGCCGTAGCCCTTGAGGACCTCCTGGCACTGGACGACCTCGCGCCCCAGCTCCCCATCGCTCGTGGCGGCGGCCAGGGCCTGCTCGATCCACTGCTCGATCGCGGCCTGCTCGCGACCGAAGCGCAGGGACCGCGGGCGCAGCGGCCGACAGCGGGCCATCGTCGCGAGCAGCGTGTACCCGAACACCGAGGTCGTGTTGAGGATCAACCCCTTGTGGGTGACCCGCTCGACGAGGCGCTGAAACGCTTTGGACCGCCGCAACGTGGCGCCCAGCGCCGTCGGCAGTGTGTCGGTGATCTCGTCGATCTGGGGATGCAGGAACTCGCGCACCTCGAGCAGCTGGTTGCGTTGCGCCTTCGCTTCGGTGCGGACCCGCTCCATCCGCGCCCGCCGGGTCTTCTGCAGGGCGACGTGGATCGTGTCCTGGTAGCACATCCACAGCGCGATGTGGCGGGCCGCCTCGACGGTCAGCCGGGCCGCTCCGTCACGGTCAGGCTCCACCTCGGCGAAGCGAGCGACCCGATCGAGATAGCGCTCCGCATAGGGGAGGTCCTGGTAGACGCCCGTGCGCACGAGACCGTGGAGGATCATCGAGCGCGCCGCCGCCGGCATCCCGCGCGTCCGCTCGGCCAGCTCCCGTAGCTCGGGGCCGACCAGCGACGCCGGGTCGGTGGCCGCGACCTCGTTGCGCCGCCGCTCGCCCGTGGCCTTCGCGCTCTCCTGGGTCCGGCCGCTTCCCGGCTGGTGGGTCACCGACAGCGCGGGCGTGCCCGCGCTGTCGGGGGTCGCGCCTCCGTTGCGCTCCGGAGCGCCGCTCGCGTCAAACCCTCCCGCGAAGGCCGCCAGCGAGGGCTCGACCGACCTGCCGAAGGCGCGGATCGGCGCCTCGAACTGCTCACGCGTCAGCTCCAGGGCTCCCGAGCCCGCCAGTGCCCCCAACAGCGACGCGCTGATCACGGAGTCGGCGCTCTCCGCGATGGCGGCGAAGTCCGCGGCGATCAGGCGCTTTGAGGCTCGCTGCGCCGCCGCCAGAAGCTCGTCGTCGTCGACCCGGCCGTCGCCCAGCGCCATCTTCTCGTCGATGGAGTACACGCGGTTGGTCGAGGTGATCAGCGTCGTGCGGTCAGGTGTGGCAAAGCCCCGCTGGACCGCGCGCCCGCACTCCATGAGCTCCGAGGTGATGACGATGTCCACCTCGCCCGGCGTCGGGAAGATGCTCATGATCGGCTCGTCGCGGACCGACCCCGTCCCGTTGGGAGAGGCTCCGCGCGCCGGAGGGAAGAGCTCGACGTAATAGACGGTGGCCCCCGTCCGCTGGGCGACACCCGCGACCGAGGTGTTCTGGGCCCGGTACCCCGCCCCTTCGGCGGCGGCCACCACCCAGTCGGCGAGTACGCCCCCGCCCTCGCCCCCTAGGGCGAGGATGGCCAGGGTCACCGGCCGGCGCCCGTCGGCCCAGCTCGACATCTAGGCTGCCTCGAAGCGCGCTGCGTGGCCCTCGAGGCGGGCCGAGGCCCTCTTCATCCACCAACCGCGCACCCGCGCCCTCACCTTGTCGCCCGCGGTCGGGTTGTGGACCACGTCAGAGCGGTAGAAGGAGGGGCACAGCACGGCGGCGTGGGCGTTGGCGCCGCACACACCGCAGCCCACGCAGCTGTCGAGCACGGTGGCGATCGGATGCGTCCGCATGGGATCGGGGTTCGAGGTGATCGTCAGCGACGGGCAGCCCGAGATGCGGATGCAGGCGTGGTCTCCGGTGCAGGTCTCGGGATCGACGCCGAAGCGCTCGCGAGTCACGCGCTTGCCCTCCTTGAGCGCCTGGCGCATCTCGGGCTTGACGCGACGTTGCCGGTTGAGCTGGCACTCGCTCTGCATCACGAGGACCTTCGGTCCCTTGTCCTCGGTCGTGAGCGCGTCGATGAACGTGTCGCGAACGCGGCCGACGTCGAACGTGTCGTCGATCGTCTTGGACCACTCGACCCCGACGCCGCGCGCCGCCTTCTCGATCGGATGCTGCGTCGACCGCGTCGGCGTCTCGGCCTTGGACGAGAGCAGGTCCTGCCCGCCGGTCGCCGCGGCGTACGCGTTGTCCACGACGACGAGAAGCTGATCGGATTTGTTGAACACGGCGTTGCCCACGCCACTGGTCAGGCCGTTGTGCCAGAAGCCTCCGTCGCCCATGAAGGCCACGGTCCGCCTGCCGGCTCCGGGCCCGCTGAGGGCCGCCCCGCCGGCGGACCCGAGGCCGTAGCCCATCGTCGTCGCGCCGAGCTCGAACGGTGCGTTGATGGCGAACAGGTGACAGCCGATGTCAGCGCTGACGTGGTGCTCGCCCGTCTCGCGTTCGGCGAGCTTCATCCCGCTGAAGATCGGGCGCTCCGGACAGCCGGTGCACAGGCCCGGCGGGCGCGGCTGCACGACCTCGGCCGCCACGCGGGTGGCGAAGGGGCTCGCCGGGTCCTCGCGGTCGCGCAGCAGCGCGGGCTCGTGCTGGATGGCGTCGGGCAGGACCAGGCGCAGGAACTCGGCCACCCCCTTGGTGACGGCGGCCGAGGTGTACTCGCCGGCCACCGGCAGCAGGTCTTTCCCGTGCAGCGCGGTCTCGACCCCGTTGCGGCGCAGGATCGTGTTGAGGTTCTGCTCGATGTAGTCCGGTTGGCCCTCCTCCACCAGCAGCACGGCCCGCTTGCCGCGGCAGAAGTCGATGATCTCGTCCTCGACCACCGGGTATGTGACGTTCATCACGTAGAGCGGAACCGTCGTGTTGCCGAAGGCATCCGAGCATCCCAGGAGCTCGAGGGACCGGTTGAGCGTGTTGTAGAGGCCGCCCTGGGTGATGATTCCCACGTCCGCGGCATCGTCGTTGATGGTCTCGTTGAGGCCGCGCTCCTTGATGAAGCGCACCGCGGCGGGCCATCGCTCGTTGATCTTCTCCTGCTCGTGGACGAAGCTCGCCGGCGGCAGGACGATCCGCCCGACGTCGCGCTTGGGATGCTCAAGCGCTTGGGCGACGCTGACCGCCGGCCGCCGGTTGTCCTTGGCGACGAAACTCCCGTGGAGATGGCAGGAGCGCAACCGCAGGTCCAGCATGACCGGTGTATTGCTGGCCTCCGAGAGCTCGAAGCCCGTCTCGACGGCGTCGACGATGGCGCTGACGTTCGGTCGCGGGTCCAGCAGCCACATCTGGGACTTCATCGCGAACGCGTGCGCGCGTTCCTGCATGATGCTCGATCCCTCGCCGTAGTCCTCGCCGAGGATGATCAGCGCGCCGCCCAGCACGCCCCCGCTCGAGAGGTTGGCCAGGGCGTCGGAGGCCACGTTGAGCCCGACGGTGGACTTGAAGGTGACCGCGCCCCGCAGGGGGTAGTGCACGGACGCCGCCAGCATCGCGGCTGCCGTCGCCTCCGAGGCGCTGTTCTCGAAGTACACGCCCAGCTCCTCGAGGATCGGCTGCGCGTCGCCCAGCACATCCATCAGGTGCGAGATCGGCGCGCCCTGGTAGCCCCCGACGTACGCCACCCCGGATTGCAGCAGGGCTTTGGTCACGGCGAGGATCCCCTCGACGTGGAGGGTCTCCCCGGAACCACGTCGCAACTGCTCGACCTCGACGGCAAAGGATCGCTCGGCCATGCCTGTCTCTCTCCTTGCTAATGCCCACCAGGCGTCATGCGATGGAGCTAGCGAGACTCGAACTCGCGACCTCCTGGGTGCGATCCAGGCGCTCTCCCAACTGAGCTATAGCCCCG
>DASXCN010000106.1:0-4980 GCA_036491155.1 Solirubrobacteraceae bacterium
CGGCGGGGATCGCCGTCCACAGGTAGGCGGCGTTGTTGACCGGCGCCGTGATGACGGCCTGCGGCGCCCGCCCCACCACGGTGTAGGCGAGCGTCGCCCGGCCGGTCTGCCCGTCGATGCTGGTGGCCGTCACCGCGTAGGCGTGCGCGCCCTTGCTGGAGGTGTCGAGCGCGCCCGTCCCGTGCGACGCGCCGCGGGAGTCCGTGCACGAGCGCACCCCGGGACCAGCGGCGTCGTCGGCGCAGGCAAAGCGCGTCGGCACCGCCTGGCCGACGGTGTAGACCTGTCCGGCCGCGGGGGTGATGATCTGTGCCGTCGGCGGCGCCAGCACGACGACGGTGACCGTCTCTGGGGCCGACACCCCGTCGGCCGAGGTGCCGCGGTAGGTGAAGCTGTCGCGCCCGCTGAACCCCGCGTTGGGCGTGTAGGAGACGGCGCCCTGGGCGTTGGTGCGCAGCGTCCCGTGACTGGGCCGGGCCACCGTGAGCACAATCGACGTGTCGTGCGGGTCCGCACAGGCGAGGGGCAGGCGCACGCGTGCGCCCTCGTTTGTCGTCGCGCCGACGTTGTTGCAGGTGGGGAGCGGGAAGACGGTGTAGGTGGCCGACGTGGCCGGCGAGGAGGACCCGTCGGCGTCGGTGGCGGTGACGGTGAGGGTGTGCGGGCCCGGCGTGCTGGGCATCACGGCGCCCTTGGCCACCGCCTGCCCGTCGGCCTTCGCGGTGCACGCCTGCAGCGCCGAATGCGCGTCGGGGTGGCAGGTGAAGGCGGCGGCGGGGACGGCGGTGCCGTGGTAGGACTGCCCGTTGGCGGGCGCGGTGATGGTCACGGTCGGGGGTGCCGACACGGTGTAGGTCCCGCTCCGCGAGGCCGAGCCGCCGTCGGGGGCGAGAGCCGTCGCCGTGAACGTGTGCGATCCCGGGGTCGCGGGCAGGGCGCCGCCGCTGATGATCGGGGCTCCGCCGTCGACCACCACGGCGCAGGTGACATCCGTGCCCGGGCAGGCCAACGCCGCGGCCGGCACGGCGCCCGCCGCGTAGTCGGTGGCGCCGGCGGGGGCGGTGACCGTCAGGGCCGGAGGCGGGTCAAAGGTGGCGGTGACCGTCGCGTCCATGGCCAGCGAGACGGTGCAGGTGGTGGTCGTGGTGGCCAAGCAGTCGCCGGTGAAGCCGCCGAACCCGTTGCCCGCCGCGCGGACGTCGGTGAGGGTGACGATCGCGGTGGGGTCAAAGGACCCGGTGCACGTGGCGCCGCTGCAGGTGACGCCCGCCGGGTCGGAGGTGACGGTGCCCGAGCCGGCGCCCGCGAGGGTGACGGTGAGCGTGGAGGCGGAGGCGTTCGCGGTGGCGACCGCCGCGCTCAGCCCGAGCACGGCCAGGCCCGCGGTCAGACACGCGGCGCAGCGCCGCCACCACGCTCGGCCGGTCATCGAGGAACGCCCCACATCAGATCAACCCTCGCTCAGGCGGCTCGCTTGCGCTCGTGGTACCGCGAGAAAGGGTGGTTGTGGGGCGGCGGGCCGTCATCCGGAGTGGCAGGCTCTAATCGGGCGTACCGCTGTCCAGCCGGGCGCGGCGCTGCAGCTCGTACATGTCCTCGCGGTTACGGATGTAGCGCGTGGCCGCCTCGTAGGGAGGGTCGTGGTCCCACGGCGTCGGCCGGCCCTGGCGCAGGGCCGCGGAGACGAGGAAGCGCTCGCGTTGGCTGGCCCGGACGCGCTCGCCGATCTCGGCGAGGTCGAGGCGGGATTCGAGCTCGGCGCGCAGGCGGGCGATGACCGGCGCGGACTCGGGGGCCGCGCTGAGGTCGTGCAGCTCGCGAGGGTCGGCCTCGAGGTCGTAGAGCAGGTCGGGGTCCTCGAGGGAGACGATGAGCTTGTGCACGCCCGAGCGGATCATCGCGGCGGGGGCCTGCACGCCCTCGGCGTGGTACTCCGAGACGACGGGGTGGTCCGGCGCCGCGCCGCCCCCCGACACCGCATCGGCGAGGCTCACGCCGTCACCCGGGCCGGCGACGGCGTCGGCGGGCAGGCCGGCCAGACCCAGAACCGTGGGCGCGAAGTCGGCCAGCGACACGGGCTGGGTCACCCGACTCGCGCCACCCGCGCCACCCGCACCGGGCCGACGAACGATCAACGGCACGCGCGCCGACTGCTCCAGGAAGCTCATCTTGTACCAGAGGCCCCGCTCGCCCAGCATCTCTCCGTGGTCGGCGCAGAACAGGACCGTGGTGCGGTCCTCCAGCCCCGACTCGCGCAGCGCGCCGAGCACCTGCCCGATCCGCTCGTCGAGGTAGCTGATGGCCGCGTAGTAGCCGTGGCGGGCGCGGCGGATCTGCTCCGCGGTCAGCCCGGCCTGGTCTGACTGGCACATGGCACGCAGACGGCGGCTGTGGGGGTCGGCGTCGGCGAGGGGCAGCGCCGGCACCGCCGGGTCGTCGATCTCGTCGCGGCGGTAGCGCTCCCAGAAGCGCTGCGGGATCTCCCACGGATCGTGCGGGTTGGTGAACGAGACGAAGAGGAAGTACGGCTGCCCGGGACGATGGCGCGCGATCTCATACAGCTTGCGCTGCGCCTGGAAGGCGACCTCGTCGTCGTAGTCGGTCTGCATGCTGGCGGCACAGATCCCGGGCGTCAGCACGCTCTCCATCGTGTGGTACCAGGGCAGCGGCTCAGACAGGGGCCGGCTCCAGTCCGGCGTCCAGTCCACATCGGCGGGATAGATGTCGGTGGTGAGGCGCTCCTCGAAGCCGTGGAGCTGGTCGGGCCCGACGAAGTGCATCTTGCCGCTCACCGCGGTGTAGTAGCCGGCGGCGCGCAACGCGTGCACGAGCGTGGGCGCGCCGGCGCGGAACTCGGCGGCGTTGTCGTAGACCCCGACGCGCGAGGCGTAGCGGCCGGTCAGCATCGCCGCCCGCGCGGGCGCGCACAACGGGAACGCGGTGTAGGCGGACTCGAACACCGTCCCCGCCTCGGCCAGCGCCGACAGGTGCGGCGCCTGGACGACGCCGTGGCCGTAGGACGGCAGCCAGCCGGCGGCGAGCTGGTCGGCCATGAGGACGAGGAACGACTCAGGTGAGCGCGTGGCCATCGGCCGGGGGAGGATAAGCGTCCGCCGCGTCCCCAGCTAGCGTGGTCGCCGCGATGACCCACGGAGCCACCGCGGCGACCGTGCCGCGCGACGGGGCGACGCCGCCGCTCGTCGTCGCCCATCGCGGCGCATGGGACCAGGCGCCCCAGAACTCGCTGGACGCGATCCGCCGCGCCGCGGCGCTGGGCTGCGACGGCGTGGAGATCGACGTGCGCCGTAGCGCCGACGGCGGACTCGTCGTCATCCACGACCGCCGGCTCGGGTGGCGGCCCGTCGGCCGCCTGACCCATGAGCAGGCGCGGGCCCGGATGCGCCCCGGCCAGGCACCGCTGCTGGCCGACGTGCTCGACGCGGCCGCCGCCGGCCATCTGCTCGTCGACGTCGAGCTCAAGGAGGGCGGATACGTGGAGGAGGTGATGGCGCTCATCGCACAGCGACTGCCGCGCGACGCCTACGTGGTCACCTCCTTTCGCCCCGGCGTGCTGACCCAGGTCAAGCGCCACGCCCCCGAGACCCGCACAGGCCTGCTGCTCGCTCGCCGCGCCGCGCGCCAGGCCGCGCGCCGGCTGCACGAGACGGGCGCCAACTTCCTGCTCCCCCACGTCAGCCTGCTGCGCACCGGCATCGTCGAGTGGGCGGCCGGTCAGGGGCTCGCCTCGTGGGTGTGGACGGTCAACGACGAGGACACCATGCGGGCGCTCGGCGCCGACCCGCGCGTGGCCGCCCTCATCACCGATGCGCCCGCCCGGGCTCTGGCACTTTCACATCCTGTTGACTTGGCCGACAGTCGGGAGTAGGTTGTCGACAAGGTGCCCGATCACACCGCCTGGGGCTTAGGGACCGTTGAGCGGCGCTCGACGACCGATCAGGTTCTGCACGAACTGCGAGCCGCGATCCTGGCGGGCCGGATCAAACCCACCGAGCAGCTGCCCGAGGTGGCGCTGGCCCAGGCGTTCGGCACCGGGCGCAGCGCCATTCGCGAAGCCATCCGTCACCTGGTCCAGGAGGGTCTGGTGATCACCGAGATCAATCGCGGCGCTCGCGTGCGCCCGGTCTCCACCCCGGACCTCATCGACGTCTACCGCGCGCGGACCGCGATCGAGGTGGCCGCCGTCAACGCGCTGCTGGAGAACCCGGACGGGTTCGACGTGGCCCCGCTGCAGGCCGCGCAGCAGCGCATCCGCGACCTGTGCGCCGACGACGGGGACGCCACGCCGTCGCGTGAGGTGATCGCTGCCGACATCGACTTTCACCGGGTGATGGTGAGCCTGGCGGGCAGCCCGAGGCTCAGCCGCGCGCATGAGCCGCTGGCCGCCGAGTCACAGATGCTGCTCAACTGGCACCCGGTGTACTCGGTCTCCGACTACGTCGCCGACCACCAGAAACTGCTCGAGGCGATTGCCGGCCGCGACCCCGCCGCCGGGGACGTGGTGCGCGCCCACCTCGAGCTCACCATCGACCTCCTCACCGAGGAGGCGACCCGTTACGCCACGCGCCTGACCAGCGCGGAGGCCTTTGTCAAGGTCAACGTCGACAGCCACAAAGAGGAGAGTCTGGGGTGACTGATCACGAGTTCGGCAATGAAGAGACACGCGACCACCTGACACGGCGCCAAGTGCTGCACGGCGCGCTGGCCGGCGGCGCGATGCTGTCCGCCGGGGGCCTGCTGGCGGCCTGCGGCGGCTCGAGCGGGTCCAGCGGAAGTGGCGGTGGCGGCGGCACGGCCAAGTCCAGCCCGCCGAGCACCGGGACGATCAAGGCAGGCGGCAGCCTCAAGGTCGGAGCGACCGGGGGCGGCGCCAAGGACACCATCGACGCCCACCTGCCCGTCGCGGACCCGGACATCATGCGGTGCTGGAACCTGTATGAGCCGCTCGCGGTGCGCCCACCC
>DASXCN010000107.1:0-1907 GCA_036491155.1 Solirubrobacteraceae bacterium
TCCCGGCGTTGTTGAAGAGCAGGTCGACGCGTCCCCACACCTCGCGCACCCGGGCAAACAGCGCGTGCACGGCGTCGGCGTCGGTGACGTCGGTGGGCGCCACCAGCGCCTCGCCCCGGACCTCGGCGGGCGCCGCCACCCCTGCCGCTTTGGCTGCCGCTGCCGTCTCGGCAAGGGCCTGCTGACGCCGGCCGGCGAGCACCACCCGCCACCCGTCGCCGATCAGCCGCGTGGCCACGGCGGCCCCGATCCCTGACCCGGCTCCCGTGACGACCGCCACGCGGCCTGCCTCGCTCATGCGCACATGGTGTCATCACGGCCGAGCCGGCGGGATCCCGGGCCGCCGGCCGGGGGGCCTCAGAGAACAAGGCGCACCGTGCGGTTGACATATGTCGATATCGGCATATGATGTGTGGCCATGGCCCGCGCAGCGACCACAGCCGATGCGTTCAACGCGGTGGCCGAGCCCCAGCGCCGGCGGATCCTCGATCTGCTGGCGGGCGGGGAACGCTCTGTGACCGAGCTCGTCGACGGGCTGGCGCTGACGCAGCCGCAGGTGTCAAAGCACCTGCGAGTCCTGCGCGAGGTGGGTGCGGTGCACGTGCGCGACGACGGCCGCCGGCGGCTGTATCGCCTCAACGGGCCCGCGCTCAAGCCCATTCACGACTGGGTCAAGGCCTACGAGCAGACGTGGGAGGACCGCTTCACAGCCATGGACGCGGTCCTGGACCAACTCAGACAACAGGAGGACGACGATGGCGGCAACGGCTAAGCATTCCGCAGTGGTGACCCTGCCCACCGATACCCAGATCCTGATCACGCGCGAGTTCGACGCTCCGCGCCACCTCGTCTTCCGCGCCTGGACGACGCCGGAGTTTATCCGGCAGTGGTGGAGCGCCCGGCGCGGGGAGGTGACGGTCGCCGAGGTGGACCTGCGAGTCGGCGGGCGGTGGCGCTACGCGATGATCGCCCACGACGAGTTCGAGGTCGCCTTCCACGGCGAGTTCCGCGAAGTCGTCGAGAACGAGCGGATCGTCCGCACCGAGATCTACGAAGCGTTCCCCGAGGCCGGCGCGCTCAGCACCGAGACGTTCACCGAGACCGATGGGCGCACGACGCTCACCCTGCTCGTCGACCACGAGCGCCCCGAGCACCGTGACGCCCACGTGGAGTCGGGCATGGAGGACGGGCTCCAGGACGCGCTGGACCTGCTCGGGGATATCGTCGGTTCCCTTGACTAGGACGCGGCGCTGTTCGCAGCCGGCAGCTCCAGCGTGAAGTGCGCGCCGGCCTCACAGTCGTCGCAGGTGACCGTTCCGTGATGCTGGCGGGCGATCGCCCGCGCGATGGCGAGACCGAGGCCGGTGCCGGCGCTGGAGCTGGAGCTGCCGTTGAGGCGCACGAAGCCCTCGAAGATCCGCTCGCGCTCGTCTTGGGGCACGCCGGGGCCGTTGTCTGACACGGTGGCCCGCACACGGGTGGGCGAGCGCTGGAGGTCGACCACGATCCGGCCGTCGCCCCCGCCGGCCCTCACCGCGTTGTCGACCAGGTTGCGCAGGGCCCGGGAGAGGGCGTCCGGATCGCCGACCACGACGGTCGGCCCGGAGTGCGCGATCTCGATGCGCGCCTGTGTCCGGCGCCGCGTCTCCAAGACCACAGTCTCACTCAGCTGGGTGAGGTCGACGGTCTCGCTGCGCAGAGGCTCGTGGGCCTGCAGGCGGGCGAGGTTGAGCAGATCGTCGACGAGCCGGCCGAGCCGCTCGGTCCCGCGCGCGAGCTCGGCCTCAAGCTCGTCACGCCGCGGGCGCCCGGGCTGCTCGCGCAGCAGGGTCTCGGCGGTGGCCTGGAGCGCCGCGACCGGGGTGCGCAGCTCATGGGACGCGTCGGCGAGGAACCGGCGCATCGCC
>DASXCN010000108.1:0-5673 GCA_036491155.1 Solirubrobacteraceae bacterium
GACTACGACGACTGGCACTTCAACGTGCGCGCCTCCAACACCGAGCCGCTGCTGCGCCTGTGCCTGGAGTCGTTGGTCTCCGTGGCCGACATGGAGGCCAAGCGCGACGAGGTGCTCGGCCTGATCCGCTCGTGAGCCCAGCCGAGGCCGACACGACCCTGGCACAGGCCCGCGACGCCGGCATCCATCTGATGGCGGTGCCGACCCCGTTCCTGGTGGGGCGCGTCTACTGCTACCTGCTGGAGGACGATCCGCTGACGCTGATCGACACCGGCCCCAACAGCGGCAAGTCGCTGGATGAGCTCGAGCGGGCCGTGGCCAACTCGTCGGGGACCCCGTGGCGGCGCATCACCGTCATGGAGAACTCGTCGTCGGCGGTGGCCGACGCGCTGAAGTCCTCCAGGTAGGGCCCGAGGATGTCGAGCGCCGCCACCTCCGCCCCTGAGCGCCGGGCGGTGATCTCCAGCAGGCCTAGGTGATCCATGTGCTGGTGGGTGATGATGATCAGCCCGAGGTCCTCGATGCGGTGACCGAGCTCCGCTAGGGCTCGCTCGAGCTCGTCCAGCGACTTGCCGCTGTTGGGCCCTGTGTCCACCAGTGTGAGCGGGTCGTCCTCGATCAGGTAGCAGTTGACGCGCCCCACCAAGAACGGGGTCGGCACCGCCATCAGATGAATGCCCGCCGCGCGGGCCGGCGCCAGGGCCGCGTCGGCCTCGGCCGAGCTCACGAGCGGATCAGACCCAGCACCTCGTCGCGCTTGGCCTCCATGTCGGCCACGGAGACCAACGACTCCAGGCACAGGCGCAGCAGCGGCTCGGTGTTGGACGCGCGCACGTTGAAGTGCCAGTCGTCGTAGTCGATCGAGATCCCGTCCAGCCGGCTCTGGCGCGCGTCGGAGTAGCGCTGCGCGATCTGCTCGATCTTGGCGTCCTGATCGTCGACGGTGCTGTTGATCTCCCCGGAGATGAAGTACTTGCTGCGGTAGGGCTCGAGCAACGCCGACATCTTCGCCTCGCGCTGGGAGAGGAGCTCCAGGATGAGCAGCGCCGGCAGCGTGCCCGAGTCGGCGTTGTAGAACTCACGGAAGTAGTAGTGGCCCGAGACCTCGCCGCCGAAGATGGCATGCTCGGCGCGCATCCGGGTCTTGAAGAAGGCATGGCCGACCCGGTTGACCAGGGCCCGGCCGCCGGCGCGCTCAGCGACGTCGGCCACGGCCCGGCTGGCGCGCACGTCGTAGAGGACCGTGGCGCCGGCCTCCTTGGTGAGCAGTGACTCCGTCAGCAGCGCGGTGAGAAAGTCGCCGTCGACGAAGTGGCCCTGCTCGTCGATGAAGAAGCACCGGTCGGCATCGCCGTCCCAGGCGATGCCCAGGTCAGCCTCGCGCTCCACGACCTCGCGCATGATGAACTCGCGGTTCTCGGGCAGCATCGGGTTGGGCTCGTGGTCGGGGAAGTTGCCGTCCGGCGTCCAATAGGCCTCGCTGAGATCGAGCCCGAGGCGCTCGAGCAGCGGGCCCACCATCGGCCCGGCCATGCCGTTGCCGCCGTCCACCACCACCCTCAGGGGCTTGATCGCCGACTGATCGACGAGCTTGAGCGCCGCCTGCTGAAAGACCTCGTAGACGTCGACGTCCTGCACCGAGCCGCCGCCCGGCGCGTCGCCCAGCCCATCGAGGATCCGGTCGCGCACCTCGCCCAGGCCGGCGTCGCCCGACAGGGCCAGCGCGCCGCGGCTGACGAGCTTGGCGCCCGTGTAGGCCTTGGGGTTGTGCGAGGCGGTGCACATCGCCCCGCCGTCGAGATCCCGGGCGCCGACGAGGTAGTAGAGCATCTCGGTCCCCACCATCCCGGCGTCGACCACGGCGGCGCCCTCGGCCATCATCCCCTCGCGATACGCGGTCGCCATCTCCTCGGCGGTGAGGCGCATGTCGCGGCCGAGGCCGAGGTGCAGCTCGGAGGTCGGCTTGTCCTCCATCGCGGCGATGACGCGGGCGAAGGCGCGGCCGATAGCGTGGGCCGTGGAGGGGTCCAGTTCCTCGCCGTAGAGGCCACGGACGTCGTAGGCCTTGAACACCTCGGGGTGGGTGAGCTCGGACACGCGCTGGGGATGATGCCTGATAATGCGCCGCCGTGAGGCCCAGACCGGTCATGGCATGAGGCCCACCGTGGTCATCCTCTGCGGCGGGCGCGGCACACGCCTGCAGGAGCGCACCCAATCGATCCCCAAACCCATGGTGGAGATCGGGGGGCGGCCGATCCTGTGGCACGTCCTGCAGATCTTCCTGGCCCAGGGATTCCGTCGGTTTTACCTGCTCACCGGTTACCTCGGGGCGCAGGTGGCCGAGTTCGTCGCCTCCGAGGCCTGGCCCACCGACGCCGAGATCTGCTGCCTGCCCACCGGTGAGGACACGCCCACGGGGGGACGCCTGCACCTGGCCGCCGACGCCCTCGGGGGGCAGACCTTCTGCCTGACCTATGGCGACGGCGTGGCCGACATCGACCTCGCCGCGCTGCTCGCCTCCCACGCCGAGCACGGCCAGGCCGCCACCATGACGGTGGTCCGGCCGCGGCTGCCCTTCGGCGTCGCCCACCTCAACGGCGACGGGGTGGTGCGCGGCTTCAGCGAGAAGCCGCGCTCGGAGCAGTGGATCAACGGCGGCTTCTTCTGCTTTGAGCCCGCGGTGCTCGAACTGCTCTCGCCCGACAGCGTGCTGGAGCGCGGCCCCCTCGAGCGACTGGCGGCGGCGGGGGCTCTCCGGGCCTTTCGCCACGAGGGCTTCTGGGACTGCATGGACACCTACAAGGACGCCGTGGCCCTCAATGACCTGTGGGCGAACGGAGCGGCGCCGTGGAAGCTGTGGCCGTAGAGCCGCAATCGGTGCTGGTCACCGGCGCCCACGGGCTGCTGGGCGCGTGGCTCACCACCGCGCTGCTGGACCGCGGCCATCATGTGGTGGTCATCCGCCGCGACGAGCCCACCGTCACGGCGCTCGAGCTTCTCGGTCGCGCGGGTGAGGCGGACGCGGTCTCCGGCGACATCTGCGAGGAGGGGCTCGTGGCCCGTGCGCTCAGCGAGTACGAGGTCTCCAGCGTCTTTCACCTCGCCGCCCAGACGCTGGTGGGCACCGCCAACCAGGCGCCGCGCCCCACCTTTGAGACCAACGTCCGCGGCACCTGGATGCTGCTGGAGGCATGCCGCGCTCACGGCACGCGCAGCGTTGTCGTGGCCTCCTCGGACAAGGCCTACGGTCGCCAGCAGGAGCTGCCCTACCGCGAGACCCAGCCGCTGGCGCCCACCTTTCCCTACGACGTGTCCAAGGCCGCCGCGGACCTCATCGCGCGCTCCTACTGGCACACCTTCGGCCTGCCGGTGGCGGTCACCCGCTTCGCCAACCTCTACGGCGGCGGCGACACCAATCGCAGCCGCCTCGTCCCCGAGGCGGTGGGCGCGGCGCTGGCGGGCCGGGCGCCGGTGATCCGCTCCGACGGCTCACCGGAACGCGACTTCCTCTACGTGGAGGACGCGGTGGCGGCGTACCTGGCCATCTGGCGGCTGCTGCTCGCCGGCCGGGGCGGAGGGGAGGCGTTCAACGCCGGTGGCGGGCGCTCGCATCGCGTCGCCGATGTCGTGGCGCTCATCTGCCGGCTGGCCGGCGGCGGGCTGACGCCGGAGATCCGGGGCGCCGGCACGCCGCACGGGGAGATCGACCGCCAATGGGTCGACGCCACCAAGCTGCGCGAGCTCACCGGCTGGACCCCGGCCGTCGGCCTGGAGGAGGGGTTGCGGCGCACCATCGCCTGGTACCGAGAGCACCCGCGGGCTCTCGGCCTGCTCCTATAGTTATTGGCATGTCCGGTCATTCCAAATGGGCTTCCATCAAGCACAAGAAGGCGGTCGTCGACCAGCGCCGCGGCCAGCACTTCACCAAGCTGACCCGCGCGATCACGGTCGCCGCGCGCGAGGGCGGCGGCGACATCGACGGCAACCCGTCGCTGGCGCTTGCGGTCCAGAAGGCGCGCGACGCCTCGATGCCCAAGGACAACATCGAGCGCGCGATCGCCAAGGGCACCGGCGAGGGCGTCGACGCGGACCAGATCGAGACCGTCCTGTACGAGGGCTACGGTCCCGGCGGGGTGGCGCTCCTCATCGAGGCGCTCACCGACAACCGCAACCGCACCGGCGCCGACGTCCGCCACGCCCTGTCCAAGCACGGCGGCAACCTGGGGGAGCCCGGCTCGGTCTCCTACTTGTTCGACAAGCGCGGGGTGATCGTCGTCGACGCCTCCCGCTACGACGAGGAGGACCTGCTGGTGGCCATCGACGCCGGCGCCGAGGACATCGCGCGCGACGACGACGTCTACGAGATCGTCACCGAGCCCGGCGACCTGGTTGCGGTCCGCGAGGCGCTGGCCGACGCTGAAATCGACATCGAGTCCGCCGACGTCACCCAGCGCCCCAAGTCGCGTGTGCCTCTCGAGGAGGCGGACGCGTCGCGGCTGATGAAGCTCATCGACATGCTGGAGGAGTCAGACGACGTCGGCGCGGTGCACGCCAATTTCGACGTCGATGCCGACGTGCTGGAGCGGATCGCCTCATAGGCCTGCCGTCGGTCCCGCCATCGGTGCTTCGTCGCTTCTTCGCCGCGCTCGCTACCCTCGGCTCCCTCATGAAAAAGACGACAACCATCACCTGCGCCGCGCTGGCGGTTGCCGCGGTCGCCGCAGGCTGCGGGAGCAGCAGCAGCAGCGGATCCAACACGCCGGGAGTCCAGCTGGCGCCGTCAGGCGGGGCCACCTCCGCCACCGCCACCGCCGCCGCCAGCGCCTCGGCGACGACCAGCGCGTCGGCCAGCGCCACCAGCACCACCACCAGCAGCACGCCGCTGCCGGCAGCCCTGAAGACCAAGCCCACGGTGTCGATCCCCAAGGGCCCGCCGCCCAAGAAACTGGTGGTCAAGGACCTGATCAAGGGCACGGGGCCCGCGGCGACGGCCAGCTCGACGGTCAACGTCCAATATGTCGGCGAGCTCTACAAGGGCGGCAAGCAGTTCGACGCTTCGTGGAACGACGGCTCGGGCCAGCCGGTGTCATTGCCCCTATCGGGCGTGATCAAGGGCTGGCAGCAGGGCATCCCCGGCATGAAGATCGGGGGCCGGCGGGAGCTCATCATCCCGCCCAGCCTCGGCTACGGCGCCACTGCCCAGTCCAAGATCCCGGGCAACTCCACGCTCGTCTTCATCATCGACCTGCACGGCGTCTCCTAAGCGCGGTCAGAGGCGACGCCCGCGGGCCCGTCGAGGGCACGCAGGTCGTCCGGTGGGTTCCTGACTGAGCAGCCCTACTTTGCTTCGCGTGCCGCCACGTCGGCGTGGCGTGCACGGAACAGGGGCGTGGCACCGGCGACGCCCTTGAGCTTGTGGCGACCCGCCGCCGACCAGTGGAACTCGTCACGGGCGCCGTCGCGGATCTCCCGGGTGCACAGCACGCTGCCCGGCCGGGCCACCCCGGTGACGCGGCTGGCCAGGTTGACGGAATTGCCGTAGTAATCGCCCGCGCGCTGCAACGCGGGCCCGAAGGCGATGCCGGCACGAAGGCTGGGCAGCTCCTCCTCCTCGAAGGCGTCGACGAGCCGCAGCGCGACCTCGACGAGCGGAGCCGGCTTGGGGCTGACGAA
>DASXCN010000109.1:0-4504 GCA_036491155.1 Solirubrobacteraceae bacterium
GAACTGCAGCCGGCTGCGCGCCGAGAACGCGCTGCCGCCGCTGTGCCAGCCGAGGTAGAGGCCGGCGACCACGGCGGCCAGCACCCCCGAGGCGTGCACCGCCTCCGCCGGGAGGTAGGCGACGTAGGCGATGAGCATCGAACCGGCGATCTCGATCGGGGCGTCGTCGATGCGGTCGCGCAGCCTGCGCCCGACCACCCCCACCAGCAACCCGATGGCCGTCCCGGCGGCCGAGGCGTAGATGATCTCCGCCGCGGCGTGCGGCGCGTGAAACGTCCCGCTCGTGGCCGCGGTCACGGCTGCGGTATAGAGGACGATGGCGGCGCCGTCGTTGAACAGCGCCTCGCCCTCGAGGATCGTGACCAGGCGCCGGGGCAGGCCCAGACGTCGCGCCATGCTCGTCGCCGCCGCGGCGTCGGTCGGGCCGACCGCCGTCCCGAGCACGAAGGAGATGGCCCACGGCAGGTGGCCGATCCAGTGCGCCACCGCCGCCACACCCAGCGCCGTGGCGCCGACCAGGGCCACGGCGAGCACGCCGATCGAGCGCGCGTTGCGCACGAACGCGGTGGCCGACGAGGTGGCCGCCGCGTCGAACACCAGCAGCGGCAGGAGCCCCAGTAACACCACGTGCGGGTCCAGCGATGCGTCCGGGACGAAGGGCAGAAAGCCGATGACCAGCCCGGCCACCACCAGCACCGCGGCAGTCGGCACGCCCACCCGCCGCAGTCCGGCGACCGCCAGCAGGGTGATGACGGTGACGACGAGGACGACGATCAGGTGCCCGGAGACCACCCACCAATCGTGCCCGACCCGGCCACGCGGTCAGGTCCAGGGCAGCTCTGAGCGCTCCTCCCAGTACGTCTCGGGGTCCTTGGCCAGCGGCGCCAGGCGCTCGAGGACGTCAGGGCCCACGGCCACGTCGAGCGCGCTCAGGTTCGATCCGATCATGTCCACCGTGGAGGCGCCGCTGAGCACCACGTCGACCCACGGCTGCGCGAGCACAGCAGCCAGCGCCAGGGCGTCGGGCGCGACGCCCAGCTCGCCTGCCACCTCAACCAGCACCGGCACGTCGCCGCGCGCCGTCAACCGCCCGTTGGCCACCGCCTCCTTGATGATCACCCCGAGCCCGGCATCGTGGGCGGCCTGCAGCGCTGGGCCGGCCGAGGGCTCGAGCAGGTTCCACGTCGCCTGCACGCAGTCAAAGGCGCCGACCTCGAGTGCGCGCCGGATCGTCTCGCCCTGCCCGGCGCCCGTGACCGACACCCCCGTGAGCCAGCCCGCCTCGGACCTCAGTCGCGCCAGCTCGTCCAGCACCGCGCGATCCTCCAGCACGCCGCTGTCCAGCGTCGCGGAGTGGATCTGGTAGAGGCCGATGTTGGCACCGAGGTTCGCGCGGGTCTCCGCCTCCTGGCGGCGCAGGGTGTCGATCGAGAGGTCCTTGACCTCGTTGACGTCGGCGTCGATGCGCCAGTCAGCGGTGTAGGTGTAGCCCCACTTGGATCCCACGCTGACCTCGGCGCGGGTCAGACCCCGGTCAGATAGCCACGAGCCCAGGAACTCCTCGGCCCGCCCGTAGGAGCGGGCGGCGTCGAAGTAGCGCACCCCCGCGGCGAAGGCGGCGTCGAGCACCTCGTGGGCACGCGCGCGCAGCGCGCTCACCTCGGTGTGGGCCGCGAGGTCGCCGGCATGGCCGAGGTTGATGTAGGCCGGACGGCCGAGCGCGGCCAGCCCCAAGCCCATCCGACTCACATCCAGCGACGTCTGACCGAGCTGAGGCACGCCGGGTAACAGTACCCTCGCAAGCCATGCGACTGACGGTCCTCAAGCGCTTCTCCCCCGACCCCCATCTCACGATGGCGACGATGGTCGAGGATCAGCGCGAGCACCCGGTGGTCAAGCTCATCCGCCGGCGCCGCGACGAGGGCTCGCGGCCCGGCGCGCGCACCGACGGCCGCCGGGTGGCGCTCGTCATCGAGGGCGGCGGGATGCGCGGCGTCGTCTCGGCGGGGATGACGGCGGCGATCGAGCAGCTGGGTCTGCGCGATGCCTTCGACGCGGTGCACGGCGCGTCCGCCGGAGCGTTCAACGGCGCCTTCCTGCTGGCCGGGCAGGCCGCCTACCTCACCGCGCTGTATCCCCATGGGTTCGGGGATCCGAGCTTCGTCAACCTGCGCGACACCCTGTTCCGCGGTCGCCCGATCTTCGACATGGACTACGTGATCGGCGAGGTGTGGCGCCACCAGCGCCCGCTGCGCACCGACGAGATCCTGTCCTGCGGCATCGAGCTGCATTGCACCGCCACCGACGTCGACACGACCCAGATCGTGGACCTCACCGACCTGCACGACGATGAGGAGATCCGCTGTGCCATGCGTGCCTCAGGCCGCCTGCCGTGGCTCGCCGGACCGCCGGTCGGATTCCGGGGCCGCCGCTGGCTGGACGCGACGCTGGCCGAGGCCATCCCGGTGCACGCGGCCCAGACCACCGCCACCGACATGCTCGTCCTCCAGACCCGCCCTCACGGTACCCAGCACACCCCGCTCTCCAGCGTGGTGGCGCGGCTCACCGACGGCTATCTGGCCAAGATCAACCCCGCGCTCGTGACCCTGCGCGAGACGCGCTCTGAGCGCTACGACGAGCTCAGCGCCGAGCTGGCGGCGCGCGCCGGGGACCCGGCGGCAAGCCCGGCCGTGTGCGTCATCCGCCCGCCGGCCGACGCCCTGCTGGTGGGGCAGATGGAGAATCGGGTCAGCGCACTGAGCACCGCGGGCAGCCACGGCCTGCGCGCCGCGTGGATGGCCCTGGAGGGCGAGGACCCCGAGCTGTTGGCCACGCCGCGCGCCTACGCACGCGGCGGCGCCGCGACGGCCCAGGGCCGCGCCGACCCGCCGGCCGACGCGCGGTCGGACGCCGAGTCGGTGCCGTTGGCCGCCCGTCAGGCGTTGTAGCCGGGCGGCTCCATGTCCTGCCCCTCTGAGAAGCGGCGCTCCTCGTGCTTCTCGGGGTCCTCCTCGGGCAGTTCCTCCTGGCCTTCGGAGAAGCGGCCGTGATGCTGCTTCTCCTCATCAGCCGCCGGCAGGTCCTCCTGTCCCTCGGAGAAGCGCCCTACCTCCTCGTCCTCGGGGAACTCCTCGGGGTTGTCTTCGCCCTCGGCGAACCCGTCGGCAGGCTGTTCGGGCTGCGCGGGATGCTCGCTTGGATCGATGGCCATCCGTGCTCCCTTCCCTCGTTGGTGGTGGGGTCGCCCCGGTTGGTGGCCACGCCGAGCTTACCGCTCTGGTCTAGCCCGCTTCAGACGCGATCCGCAAAGGATGTAACGGATGTCACGCATGGGGGTATCTCGGGCGGTGTTGCCGTTCCATCGCCAGCGCACGTGGCAGCGTCGGGTGTCCGATGCTGCGCGCAATGCGCCCAAGAAAGGGAGAGAGCTACGCGCCGCCGCGGCCCAGCTCGATCTGCCTTGGGCGCGCACCGCGCCGGCCCGGTTCGTGCGCGAGCGCTTCATGCAGTTCGTGCTCAACCCGCTCATGGACTATTACGCCGCGCGGCGCGCCACCGGCCGGGACATGCTGTCCTCGCTCAAGGAGCCGGTCATCCTCGTGGCCAACCACGCCAGCCACATGGACACGCCGGTGATCCTCTCGGCGCTCCCGCGCAAGCTGCGCAAGAAGACCGCGGTGGCGGCAGCCGCGGACTACTTCTATCGCAACCGCCTCGTCGCCTCGGCCGTGTCGCTCATCTTCAACACGGTCCCGATCGAGCGCCAGGGCGGCGGCGGGCTGGCCAAGGACGGCAGCCACCTGGACCGGCTGCTCGACCAGGGCTGGAACCTGCTGCTCTATCCCGAGGGCACACGCTCGCGGGGCGGCGGACCCGGGCGGGTGCGCCGTGGCGCGGCGGTCCTAGCCTCGGCCCACAACCTCTCCATCATCCCCATCCGGGTCACCGGCACCGCCGAGGCGATGCCCCCCGGCCGTATCTGGCCCCGGCGCCTGCGCGGCAAGCTGATGTCGCGCCGCCACCGCATCACCGTCGCCTTCGGCGACCCGATCCCGCCCAACGGCGATACCGCGGCGCTCATCGAGCGGGTGCAGAGCTTCTTCGAGAACGGCGACGGTGGCCCGTCGCGTTCGCCCTACCGCCGGTCGGCCCCCAAGGCCGCCGAGACGGTCTCCGGCCCGCCTGCGGGCTGAGCTCCGCGGCCGCGCCGACTTTGGTGAGGCGCTGGCGGGAGGGATCCCGTGTTGCTGGGGCACGGGCGTTGGTCAAACTGCTGGCTTAGGAAGGAGAAGCGGCTCCGGCGTGGGCGGCGGGGCCGCGGATTCCGTCGGATATTCGGCGATTTGGGCGTCCGTGAAAGGGCCTGCCTACCACAGATAGCGCCCATCCGCCGCTGACGCCGCTGTGGCAGGAGGTCTTGGGAGATTTTCACTCTCCAGCAGGCAACATCTCCCACGGCCCGCCCCCTCAGCGTCAGCCTGAGAGACATAGGCTCTCACAGGCC
>DASXCN010000110.1:0-2104 GCA_036491155.1 Solirubrobacteraceae bacterium
CTGCGAGCGCTGACCGCCGACCCGGCGGCCGAGTTTCGCCCTGGGCAGCTGGAGGCGATCCGAGACGTGGTGGCCGATCGCGCCCGAGTCCTGTGCGTGCAGCGCACCGGGTGGGGCAAGTCGGCGGTGTACTTCGTGGCCACTGCGCTGCTGCGCAGCGCCGGAGCGGGGCCAACGCTCATCGTGAGCCCGCTGCTGGCCCTCATGCGCAATCAGATCGCGGCGGCGCAGCGGCTGGGGCTGCGCGCGCACACCGTCAACAGCACCAACCGCGAGGAGTGGGACGCCATCCGCGACCAGCTCGCCGGCGACAGCGTCGACCTGCTCCTGATCAGCCCCGAGCGGCTCAACAACCCGCGCTTTCGCGACGAGATGCTGCCGCTGTTCGCCGCCTCGGTGGGTCTGCTGGTCATCGACGAGGCCCACTGCATCTCAGACTGGGGTCACGACTTCCGTCCCGACTACCGACGAGTACGCGACATGCTGGCTCTGCTGCCTCCCGGAGTCGCGGTGCTGGGGACGACCGCTACCGCCAACGATCGCGTCGTGGAGGACGTGACCGAGCAGCTGGCCGAGGACTCCGCCCGCGCCCGCTCGTCTGACCATCCGCCCCTGCGCGCGTATCGCGGGCCGCTGGCGCGGACCAGCCTGCGCCTGGAGGTGGTGGACCTGCCGCGGCCGGCGCAGCGCCTGGCGTGGCTGGTGCAGAACCTGGGCCCAGGCGGCTCGATCGAGGGGTCGGGGATCGTGTACACGCTGACCAAGCGCGACGCCGACCAGGTGGCGGCGTTCCTCAACGCGCAGGGGATCACCGCGCTGGCCTACAGCGGCGACCAGGACACCGCGGACCGCGTCGCCGCCGAGGATCGCCTGCTGGCCAACGACGTCAAGGCCATCTGCGCCACCAGCGCTCTGGGCATGGGCTACGACAAGGCGGACCTCGCCTTCGTGGTGCATTACCAGGCCCCCGGCTCGGTGGTGGCCTACTACCAGCAGGTCGGCCGGGCCGGCCGCGGCGTCGATCACGCCGACGTGGTGCTGCTGCGCGGGGCGGAGGACCGGCGGATCCAGGACTTCTTCATCGAGCAGTCGTTCCCCTCGCGGGAGCGGGTTACCGCCGTCCTCGAGGACCTGCGCACGGCGGGAGCACAGGGCCGCAGCACGCAAGAGCTATTGAGCGTGGTCAACATCGGCAGGGGCCGCCTGGAGGCGATGCTGAAGATCCTCGACGTGGAGGGGGCGCTGGCGCGCGACGGCTCGCGGTGGGTGCTGGCCGAGGACTCGGATTGGAGCTATGACGGCAAGCGCTACGCCCACGTCACCGCCCTGCGGCGCGAGGAGCAGGAGGCCATGGCGCGCTTTGGCTCTGACGGGCGCTGCCTCATGCGCGTCCTTCAAGCGGAGCTCGACGATGGGTGGGTGGGGCCCGATGACAAGGGCTGCGGCCGGTGCGCAGTGTGCACCGCCCCGCGCTTCGGCGATCCGCCGGCCCCCGCGCTGGTCGAGTTGGCCGGGCGCCACCTGCGCGCGGCGCCGATCGAACTCGAGGTCAAGAAGATGGCCCCCGACGCATCGGGGTCGATGCGCAAGATCCCCGAGGACGTGCGCGTCGAGCCCGGGTGGGCCGTGGCCCGCTTCGGCGATGGCGGCTGGTGGCCGGCGATTCAGCGGGGCCTGCGCGGCGAGGGCTTCGAGGCTGACCTGGTGGCGGCGCTGGCCGAGGCGGTCCGCGCGGGCGCCCGCGCGGCCGGCATCGACGTGGCCTGGCTGACCTGGGTGCCGTCGGTGAGGCTCGGGGCCACCGTGGAGGGGCTGGCCGGGGAGGTCGCGACGGCGCTCGAGATCCCCGCGCTGGAGCTCGTGGCCCGCACCGAGCAGCGCCCGCCCCAGGCAGAGATGGCCAACGCCGTCCAGCAGGCCGCCAACGTCCGCGGCGCGTTCCGTATCACCGCCACGCCCCCGCCGGGCGCTGGGGTGCTGCTCGACGACCGCCGGGGGTCGGGCTGGACGCTGGCCATGGTCGGTGGCCAGCTGCGCAAGACCGGGGCGGCACAGGTGATCCCGCTGACCCTGGCGACCGCCTTTTAGACCGGCATCTCGCGGC
>DASXCN010000111.1:0-6735 GCA_036491155.1 Solirubrobacteraceae bacterium
GCCGATCTCCTGCATGAACGGCACGACCTCGCTCATCCACCACTGGCGCAGCTGGTCGTTGGACTTGCCCTTGAAGCCGTAGTCCAGCTGCTCGGAGTGCTTCTTACGATCGTCGGGCAGGCCGAACCACTCGAGGGTGAGGATGAACATCCAGTCCACCGCGGCCTGCACCTCCGCGCGGCCCTCGGGGTCCTTGCACAGCTTCTTCAGCCACGTGCGGCCGTGGCGCAGGTGAAACGTCTCCTCCTTGTCGACCTTGGCCAGCGCGCGCTTCCAGGGCCCGAAGGTGCTGGACTGATAGACGTCGGAGAGCAGGACGAACCCCGCCTGGTCATACAGGGCGTTGGCGCACACCAGCTCGACCCAGGAGTTGAGCGGCACGTCGAAGGCGTACGGATACTTGAACTGCTCGGCGGGCCGCTCGTAGATGAGCCAGTCCATGTCGACACCGAGGTCGCCGAGCAGCCGGTAGCCGATGTGAGCGTGGGCCAGCTCGTCCTGGATGATGCTCATCGCCGAGCCGAAGTTGTTGAGCGCCGGCGCGTGGCTCGCCGCGCGCAGATACGACGGGGCCGATACGAACTCGGTGTCCGCCGACACGGTGAGGATCCGCCGCATCCCCTCCAGGTACTTGGGGGACATGTGCTGCAGCCCCTCGACGAGCTTGCCGGCGGCGAGATGCTGCCGGACCTGCTCCTCAGTGAGCGGTGCGAGCTCTTCGACGGTGGTGGCGACCACGATGTGCCTCTCCCAGGTATGACACTTGACTTACGTTCGCCAGCGTATAGTCTCTTGACACCTAGGTCAAGCGAAGAGGGAGAAACCGTGCCCGAGATGTTGATCGGCGGGGAGTGGCGCCAGGCGGCGGCGCACGAAGAGATCGAGGTGGTCAACCCCGCGACCGAGGACGTCGTCGCCAGCGTGCCGTCGGGCTCGCCCGAAGACGTCGAGCTGGCGGTGGCCACCGCCAAGCGCGCGTTCGCCGAGTGGTCACGGACCGACGTGGAGAAGCGCGCCGCGATCCTGAGCAAGGCCGCGGACCTGATTGGAGAGCACGCCAAGGAGCTGGCCGGGACCCTGACCTCCGAGCAGGGCAAGCCGGTGGCCGAGGCGGTGGGCGAGGTCACCCATCTCGCCCACGGCGTGCGCTACTTCGCCGAGGCGGCGACCAAGGTCCACGGGTCCTACCACGACCTCCCCTCCACCCTGGGCCCCGCCTACGGGATGGTCATCCGCCGCCCCATGGGCGTGTGCGCCGCCATCACCCCCTACAACTTCCCGCTCACGCTGCTGGGCACCAAGGTCGCCCCCGCGCTGGCCTCGGGCAACACCGTGGTGGCCAAGCCGGCGACGACGACCCCGCTGGCCACGCTGGAGGTGGCCCGCCTGTTCGCCGAGGCCGGCGTCCCCGACGGTGTGCTCAACGTGGTCACCGGGCGCGGCTCGGTCATCGGCGACGCGCTCGTCTCGCACCCCGACGTGCGCCGCGTCGCCTTCACGGGCTCGACCGAGGTCGGCCGCCACGTGGCCAAGCTGGCCGCCCCCGACCTCAAGCGCCTGTCGCTGGAGCTCGGCGGCTCTGATCCGGTGATCGTGTGCGCCGACGCCGACGTGGACGCGGCGGTCAAGGCCGTGATCATCGGTCGCTACTGGAACGCCGGCCAGGCCTGCCTGGGCTGCAAGCGGGTGTTCGTGCACGACTCCGTCTACGACGCCTTCGTGTCCGCGCTGGTCGAGCGCGTGGGCCGCTACCAGCCGGGCGACGGCACCGTCAAGGCCGAGAAGCCCAAGCTGCGCATGGGCCCCATCCACACCCGCGCTGGACGCGACGAGCTGCTGGAGCAGATCGAGAGCGGTACGGCGTCGGGGGGCGAGTTGCTCATCGGCGGCGGCACCGGTAACGGTGGCAAGGGCTGGTTCCTCGAGCCGGCGGTGATCGCCGAGCCCGCGGCCGACTCGCGCCTGATGACCGAGGAGGTGTTCGGCCCGGTGCTGCCGGTGCTGCGGTTCACCGACTTCGACGACGCGGTCACCCGCGCCAACGACACCCCCTACGGCCTGGGCTCCTCGATCTGGACCCACGACGCGCGGCTCATCCACCGGGCGGCGCAGGAAATCGACTCGGGGATGACGTGGGTCAACCAGATCCATTACGGCTATGACGAGCTGCCCTTCGGCGGGTTGAAGGCGTCGGGCTTCGGCAAGGAGCACGGCCTGGAGTCACTGGACTCCTATGTCGAGCTCAAGTCCGTCGTGGTGGGAGGGCTGGCCTGATGGCGGTCACCTACCAGGACGGATCGATCACGCTCGACAAGCCCCCGGCCAACTCCTACGACCTCGACTACATGCGCGAGCTGGCGGCGGCCATCGAGGCCGCGGGCGCCGACGACGCGGCGCGTGTGATCGTGGTCCGCTCGGCCAGCGAGAAGTTCTTCTGCGCGGGAGCGGACATCAAGGCGTTCGCCGCCAACGATGTCGACGCCAACATGGACATGATCCGCTTCGCCCACGAGGCGCTGGCCTCGATCGCGCGCTCGCCCAAGGTGTTCGTGGCGTGCGTGGCCGGCCATGCGCTCGGCGGCGGTCTGGAGATCGCGCTGGCCTGCGACGTGCGCTACGCCATCGAGGGCCGCTACCGCCTCGGCACCCCCGAGGTCACCCTGGGCATTCTGCCTGGCAACGGCGGCACCCAGCGGCTGCCGCGGCTGATCGGCGCGGGTCCCGCGCTGGAGCTGCTCATCACCGGGCGCACGCTGTCGCCCGAGGAGGCGCGCTCGCTCGGCGTGGTGTCGCAGGTGTTCTCCGACCAGGCGGCCTTCGACACACACATCGAGGGTCTGCGCGCCCTCCCGCCGCTCGCCCTGGCCAACATCAAGCGGGCGGTGTTCGAGGGCGTCGAGCTGCCGGTGGCGGACGGCCTGGCGCTCGAACGCGACCTCATCGAAGAGCTGTTCCGGACCAACGATGCCCACGAGGGCGTCACCGCGTTCAGCGAGAAGCGCACGCCGCAGTTCACGGGGTCATGAGCACCCAGACGATCACCACCTTTGCCGGTGCCTTCATCGACGGCGCCGAGCACGCCAACGGCGGCGACCCGCTGCCCGTCACCAACCCGGGCATCGGTGAGGTGTTCGCCGAGGTCCCCGGCGGGACGACCGACGACGTCGATGTGGCAGTGGCCGCGGCGGCGCGCGCGCAGCTGGAGTGGGGCGCCCTGGCCGTCTCCAAGCGCGGCGAGATCCTGGGCGCGGCGGCCCATCACGTCGAGGCCCACCTCGACGAGCTCGTGCCCCTGCTCACCCGTGAGCAGGGCAAGACGCTGCGCGACTCCCGGATCGAGCTGAGCAAAGCCGTCGACACGCTCATGCACTACGCCGGGCTCTCCAAGGCGCTGCGGGGCGCCCACGCGCCCGGGCTGGACCCGGGAGTAGACGGCATCGTGCTGCGCCGCCCGCTCGGCGTGGTGGGCGCGATCGTCCCCTGGAACTTCCCCACGACCCTGCTCTGCAACAAGCTCGCCCCCGCCCTGGTCGCCGGCAACACGATGGTGGCCAAGCCGGCGGGCACCACCCCGCTGACCACGCTGCGCTTCGCCGAGCTGCTGGCCGAGGGCGGTCTGCCCGCCGGCGTGTTCAACGTCGTCACCGGCAGCGGCTCGCTCACCGGGACCGCACTCGTGCGCCACCCCGGCGTGCGCAAGATCGCCTTCACCGGCTCTACGCCGGTGGGTGAGCAGATCATGGCCCTGGCGGCGCCCGGCATGAAGCGGGTCACGCTCGAGCTCGGTGGCTCGGATCCGATGATCATCTGCGACGACGCCGATCTGGACGCGGCGGCGAGCGCGGCCTCGATGGGCCGCTTCTACAACTGCGGGCAGGCCTGCCTGGCCATCAAGCGCGTGTACGTCTTCGAGTCGGTGGCCGACGAGATCATCGAGCAGGTCACCGCCAAGGCCAAGCGGCTCAAGGTGGGCCGCGGGGACGTCAAGGGCTCCCAGATGGGGCCGCTGCACACCGCGGCGCAGCGCGACGAGGTGGCCGGGCAGGTGACACGCACACTGGAGCGCGGCGGCACGCTGCTGGCCGGCGGCGACCCCCCCGAGGACCCCGAGCTCGACGGCGGGTTCTTCTACGCCCCCACCGTCGTGGCCGACGCGCCGTACGACGTGCCGATGGCCTCCGAGGAGGTGTTCGGGCCTGCGCTGCCGATCTGGCGCGTCGCCGATCTGGACGAGGCCATCGTCCGCGCCAATGCCTCACCGTTCGGGCTGGGTTCCTCGGTGTGGACGCGCGACCTGGCCCGCGCGCGGCACGCGGCCGAACGCATCGAGGCCGGCTACACCTGGATCAACTCGCGCACCAAGGTCTACGACGAGCTGCCCTTCGGCGGTTGGAAGTCCAGTGGCTACGGCAAGGAGCACGGCATCGAGGCCTTCGACTACTACACGGAGACCAAGTCCGTTGTCTTCGGTGCCTGAGGACGGGTCGCTGCGGGACTCGCCCTGGGACCTCAGCGACTTCCGCGTCCCCCTCATCGACCTGTCGCGCACGTTCGAGGGCTTCCTGGACCTCGAGTGGCTGGAGCTCACGCGGGAGGTCGCACGCGTGCGCTTCGAGGTGCGCGAGAACCTCAAGCAGCCCCTCGGCCTCCTGCACGGCGGGATCTACTCTGCGGTGGCCGAGACCGTCGCGTCGGTGGCGACCGTCCGCGCCGTGTGGGAGGAGGGCAAGATCGGCTCGGGCCTGAGCAACTCGGCCAGCTTCCTGCGCCCCGTGACCGAGGGCACCGTCCATGTCTCGGCGCGCTGCCGAGGCCACGACGACCGCGAATGGCTGTGGAGCCACGAGTTCCGCGATGACCGCGACCGCCTGTGCGCCCTGGTCGACGTGACGATCGCCGTACGCCCTCTGCCTGGCCGGTGACCTCGCCCCCCACGGTGCAGGTCGGCGGGCTGCCGATCGAGGTGGTTGACCTCCCGGGCACAGCGGCCGGCCCGCCGCTGGTGCTTCTGCACGAGGGGCTGGGCTCGGTGGGGCTGTGGCGCGAGTTCCCGGCCCAGCTGCAGGCCGCCACCGGACGACGGCTCGTCGCCTTCTCGCGCTACGGGCACGGGCGCTCGGCGCCACCGCCACGGCCCCGCACGCCGGCCTTCTTCCATGAGGAGGCGCTGGAGGTTCTGCCCGAGCTGCTCTGCGCCCTCGACGTCGCCGACCCAGTGCTCGTCGGCCACAGCGACGGCGCCTCCATCAGCCTCATCCACGCGGCCCACCACCCAGTCCACGCGCTGGTGCTCCTCGCTCCCCACGTGTTCGTGGAGGAGATCTGCGTGACCGCGATCCGCGGGACGCGGGAGACCTTTCTGGCCGGGGAGCTGCGCGGGCGGATGCGGCGGCACCACGACGACCCCGACGCCGCGTTCTGGGGCTGGTGCGCCGTGTGGTTGGACCCGGCGTTCCTGGACTGGAACCTCGAGGAGGAGGCGGGCCTGGTGACGGCGCCGACGCTGCTGGTCCAGGGCGCCGAGGATCCCTACGGCACGCTGGCCCAGCTGGACCGCATCGAGGCGCGTGCCCGCGGGCCGGTGCGGCGTCTCGTCCTTCCCGGCGGGCACAGCCCGCACCTGGAGCACGGGACGGAGGTCGCTGAAGCCGTGGCGGCGTTTCTGGCGGGGTGAGCGACCCTCTAGGCTCGCCCGGGGATGCCCGGACCGGAGATCCGTTTCTGCTCAGTGGGCGGTCAGGCCGTCGCCTACGAGCTCGCGGGGGAGGGCCCGCCGCTGGTGGTACCGGCGTGGTGGGTCAGCCATCTCGAGCTGGATCAGCTGGATACGGACTTTCGGCGCTTCTGGGAGGCCGTTGGCGCGGGCCACACGCTGCTGCGCTATGACCGGCTCGGCGTGGGCCTCTCCGACCGCGAGGTCGACCTGGCTGCGCTCAGCCTCGACGACGAGGTGGACGTGCTCACCACCGTTCTGGATGAGGTCGGGCTGGAGCGTGTCACGCTCTTTGGAGGCTCCTCGGGCGGGTGCGCCGCAATCGCCTTCGCCGCCCGCCATCCCGAGCGCGTGGCGCGGCTGATCGTCTACGGCGGCTACGCCCATGGCCCATCGATCGCGCCGGCGGCGGTGCGGCAGGCGGTCGTGGACACGGTCCGCGCCCACTGGGGTCTGGGGTCTCGGGTGCTCGCCGACATCTTCCTGGGCGAGGTCGGCGGCGACGCACAGGAGCGCTTTGCGCGCTTCCAGCGCGAGGCGACGAGCGCCGAGACGGCGGCTGCGCTGTTGGAGCTCGTCTACCGCAACGACGTGCGCGCCGACCTGGCACGGGTGCGCGCCCCGACGCTCGTGGTTCACCGGCGCGACGACCGCGCCATCCCGTACGACCTGGGACGTGCACTGGCGGCGGGAATTCCGGGGGCAGCGCTGTCGACGCTGCAGGGCCGCGCCCACTTTCCATGGATGGGAGACGTCGGGTCGGTCGTCCGCGCCCTGCGGGCGGAACCGCCCGCCGACGGTGAGCGCGCCCGCGGCCCACTGTCGGCGCGCGAGCACGAGGTCCTGGCCCTCGTCGCCCAGGGCCTGAGCGATCGCGAGATCGCCGAGCAGCTCGTCGTGAGCCCGCACACCGTCCACCGCCATGTGGCCAACATCCGGACCAAGCTGGGGTCCGGATCGCGCGCCGCGGCGGTCGCGGAGGCCGCGCGGACCGGGCTGCTCTGATCCCTGGCCCGAACGGG
>DASXCN010000112.1:0-1675 GCA_036491155.1 Solirubrobacteraceae bacterium
GAGAGTGGCGTGGCGGTGGAGCTCGACGCCGTCTCCGTGCCGGCGCTGGACGGGGCCGGCACGCTGCTGGAGGCGGGCGACGGGATCTCGGGCGGCACGCGGCGCAACGCGCAGTGGGCCGACGGCTTCACCTCTTTCGCCTCGTCGGTGCCGGCTTGGCGGCGGTGGCTGCTGGCCGATGCCACCACCTCGGGTGGCCTGGTGGTGGCGCTCGAGGCCGCAGCTGCCGCGGGGGTGGCGGGCACGGTCATCGGGCGAGTGGTGCACGGGCGCCCGGGTACGATCCGCGTGCAGTGAGCACCGTGGTGCGCTGCGGGGAGCGACTGGGGCTGGTGCCCCGCCCGGCCTTCAAAGCCGGTGAGCCGTGGCGACCCCACGGTAGGAAGGTTCGACTCCTTCGTCGCTCCGCTGGTGTGGGCCCCTGCGCGGGGCGGGCATGACGGCCGAGCGCCGCAACGAGCGTCTGCGGGCGCTGCCGTCCGTGGACCGGCTGGCCACCGCGGTGGCGCGCGCCGAGCTCGAGGCGCGGCGGCGCGAGCTGCTGGGCGGCGCGGGCGAGGACGATGTGGACCTGGTCGCGCGCGCACTGTCGCGCCTGGCGCCCGGCGCCGGACGCGTCCTCAACGCCACCGGGATCGTGCTCCACACCAACCTGGGCCGTGCGCCGCTGGCCCCCGAAGCGCGGGAGGCCATCGCCGCGGCGGCCACCGGGTACGGGGCCCTCGAGGTCGACCTGCTCACCGGCCGGCGGTCGCGACGCGGGCGTCGCGCCGAGGTGCTGCTCACCGCGCTGAGCGGAGCCGACGACGCGCTGGTGGTCAACAACGGGGCCGCGGCGGTGCTGCTGGCGGTGGCGGCGCTGGCCGGACCCGGGCGACAGGTGATCGTCTCGCGGGGCGAGCTGGTGGAGATCGGCGGCGGCCTGCGCATCGCCGACGTCGTGGCCCAGTCGGGCGCCGAGCTGGTGGAGGTCGGCGCCACCAATCGCACCCGTGCCGAGGACTATGCGCACGCCGTCGGCTCTGCCACCGCCGCCGTCCTGCGCGTGCACCAGTCCAACTTCCGCATGAGCGGGTTCGTAGAGCGCCCCGAGCTGCGCGAGCTGGTGGCGCTGGGCGTGCCGGTCATCGACGACCTCGGTTCCGGGGCCCTGGACTCCGGCCGGCCCGTGCTGGCCGACGAGCCCGACGTGCGCCGCTCGGTCGGCGCCGGCGCTGCGCTGACCTGTTTCTCGGGGGACAAGCTGCTCGGCGGGCCGCAGGCCGGGATCCTCGTCGGGGGGGCGGAGCCGGTCAGCGCGTGCCGTGCGCATCCGCTGGCCCGGGCGCTGCGCATCGACAAGCTGTGCCTGGCCGGGTTGGAGGCCACACTCGAGCTGCATCTGGACCCAGCCACGGCGGGCCGGGTCCCCGTGCTGGAGATGCTGGAGCTCGAGCCCGAGGTGCTGACGGCGCGCACCGCCGAGCTGGCCCGTCTCACCGGCGGCACCGTCGTCGAGATGGCCGCCGCGGCCGGCGGCGGCGCGCTGCCGCTACACGAGCTGCCCGGCCCGGCCGTCGCGCTCCAGGCAGGGCCCGAGGGCGCCGAGGCGTTCGCCGCGCGGCTGCGCCGCGGCCACCCGGCGCTGGTCGCCCGCATCCAGGACGAGCGGGTGCTCCTGAGCGCCCGCACCCTG
>DASXCN010000113.1:0-6418 GCA_036491155.1 Solirubrobacteraceae bacterium
GCTGGGCCTGTTCGCGGCCGTGCGCGACCGCATCCCGCCCGATCTCCAGCAGCGGCTCGCCGAGGCCGTCCGCGAGGTCCTGCTGGCCCTCCGGGCGCTGATCGACTGGTACCTGGAGCGCACCGACCGGGCCCGCTCGGGCGCCCCGGAGGTGCAGGACATCCCGATCCTGTAGGCGCCCGCCGGCCGCCCGCCGGCCGCCCGGAGCCGCCCGCCTCGCCCCGTACAATCGTGCCGTGCCTCGCAGCTGGACTTCCACCGGCTCGCTGGAGAGCCAGGCGGCGCCGTGGCGTCGCCGGCCGCAAGCTCCGGTGGGCGTGCCGGCATGAGTTCGAGCCGCCGCGCAGGCGCCACGCGCCCGACGGGCTCGGCCCCGACCCGCTTCGTGCGCGCCTGGCGCGGGCTACCCCAGGAGCGGCGGCTGGCCGCGCTGGCGAGCGCCGGGCTGTTCGTGACCCTGTTCCTCCCCTGGTATCAGGAATCGGTGTTCGCCAACGGCGTCACCAACCTGCGCCAGGCGAGCAGCTCGTTGACGGGGTGGGCCGCGTTCTCGTTCGTCGAGGCGGCGGTGCTCCTGGTCGCCGCGGCGGTGCTCATCCTGCTCTTCGTGCGCGCCGAGGGACAGGCCTTCCACGTCCCCGGCGGCGACGGGGGCGTGATCACCGCGGCCGGGTTGTGGACCTGTCTGCTCATCGTGTGGCGCATCTTCGACAAGGAGGGGACCAGCCGCCACGGCCAGATCGCCTACACCTCGGGGATCGAGTGGGGCATCTTCGTCGCGCTGGGCGTCGCCGGCGTGCTCACCTACGCGGGATCGCAGATCAGGCTCGCGCACGAACCCGAGCCTCCCCTACCCGGGGAGGCGGAGCCGTCGGGGGCCGGCGGGCGCCGGCGCCGCGGCGGCAGCTGGCTGCGCAAGGGGGCTGACCCGACGCGGCGGCGCGCCACCACGCGCCGCGCCTACCCCGGGCCCGACATGGGCGCCGAGGACGAGTGGACCCAGGAGTTCCGGGCGCGGCGCGCCACGCCGCCCGCGCCCCGCGACGCCGCGGAGGCGCCCACGCAGCGCCAGCGGCCGGAGGCGCCTGCGCCCCGGGACGCCTCGGAGGCGCCCACCCGGCGCGTGCGCCCGCGCAGCATCTCCGACGCCGCGGACCCCCCGGGCCCCATCGCTGCCCCGGACCCCGCGGGCCCCATCGCGGCCCCGGACCCCGCGGGCCCGATCGCTGCCCCGGACCCCGCGGGCCCCATCGCTGCCCCGGACCCCGCGGGCCCGATCGCTGCCCCGGACCCCGCGGGCCCCATCGCCGCCCGCCGCAGCCGGCTGCTTGACCGGCGCGAGATCCAGGAGCTCGACATCGCCGAGCCCCCGACGGCGCGCCTGGGGCGCTCGGCGCCGCCGCCCCCGCGGGCGTCGCCAGAGCCCGAGGACCCTGAGCCGCCGCGCCCGCCGGCGGATCCCGACGACGATCAGCTCACGCTTCGGATGGACCGCCCCGACTGACGAGCCGCGCCGCTAGGTCAGGTGGCTGAAGCCGAAGGCGAAGTAGGCACTCACGCCGCCGATGATGAGGATGGCCGTGAGGATCAGGGTCTTGGAGTTGATGATGTGGCCGAAGACCCCGATGACCAGACCGAACACCAGCACGGCGATAAGAGCGTGAAAGGTGGCCTGGTCGGAGGCGAGGAGGAGGATCACGGCCATAGAACCCTATATTTGAGGGGAGTGCCGTGCTGCGCGTCCCCGTCCGGGGCACGCATCGCACTTCGCTGATCTTATGACCGCCACCGCCCCTGAGCCTCAGTCCGTCTCCGGCATCGCCGATGGCCTGCGCAGCGCCGGCTACCTGCCCGGCGAGTCCACCGCCCTGGTCTCCTTCCTGGCCATCAAGCTGGGCAAGCCGGTGCTGGTGGAGGGCCCGGCCGGCGTCGGTAAGACCGAGCTGGCCAAGGCGCTGTCGCGCTATCTGGGGCGCACGCTGGTGCGTCTGCAGTGCTACGAGGGCCTCGACGAGGCCAAGGCGCTGTATGAGTGGAATTACCGCAAGCAGCTCCTGCGCATCCAGACCGAGGCGGGCGACGCCGGCTGGCAGGCGGTCCAGGACGACATCTTCGGCGAGGAGTTCCTCCTGCCGCGGCCGCTGATGACCGCCATCGCCTCCGAGGAGCCGGTGGTCCTGCTCATCGACGAGATCGACAAGACCGACCAGGAGTTCGAGGCGATGCTGCTCGAGCTCCTCTCCGACTTCCAGATCTCGATCCCCGAGCTGGGTCGCATCGACGCGCGCACCCAGCCGGTGGTGCTGCTCACCTCCAACAACACCCGCGAGCTCACCGAGGCGCTCAAGCGCCGGTGCCTGTATCTGTGGCTCGACTACCCCGACATCGAGCACGAGCTGCAGATCGTCCGCCTGCACTCCCCCGAGCTCGACGCGCAGGTGGCGCGACGGTTGGTGGAGATCGTCAATCAGGTCCGCGAGCTGGACCTCAAGAAGCCGCCGAGCATCGCCGAGTCCATCGACTGGGCCCGCGCCCTGCTGCTGCTGGGCGCCAACAACATCGACGCCGAGGTGTTCCGCCAGACGATGAGCGTGATCGTCAAGCACCGCACCGACCTGGACACCGTGGCCGAGCGCGTCGGGGTCAAGCTCGACCCAGCCGCCGACGCGCGCCCCGCGGCGTAGCCCGCGGCCGCCGGCTCGCCGATGCCCGCGCCCCCGCTCAACCCACCGGGGAAGCTCTACTCCAAGATCCCGGACCGTGGCCCCGGCGGCTTCGACGGCCAGCTGCTGGCCTTCGCCGAGGATCTCCGCGAGGAGGGGATGGCCGTCGGCACCTCGGAGCTGCTCGACGCCTTCGCCGCGCTCACGCAGATCAGCTGGACGGTCCCGGCGGACTTCAAGGAGGCGCTGGCCGCCACGCTGGCCAAGTCCCCCGACGACCGCCACACCTTCGAGCTGGTGTTCGAGCGCTTCTTCTTCCGCGCCGCCGAAGCCGAGGCGGCCCGGTGGGACATCTCCGAGGCCGCCGCCGGCCAGAGCGGGCAGTCGCTCGAGCTCGACCTCGATGCCCTGCGCCAGCAGATCGCGGCGGCCCTGCGCGACGGCTCGGACGCTGCCATGCGCGACCTGGCCCGGCTGGCCATCGCGGCCTTCGGGCGGGGCGAGGGCTCCGGGGTGCTGGGGGTGGACGTTCAGCGCATCCGCCGGGCGCTGGGTCTGCGCACCGAGCCCCAGCCCGACCTGCCGGCCGACGATCCGCGCCGCGACGGCGTCCCGCGCGACCAACTGCGGCGCTTCGAGCAGCACCTGAGGCGCGAGCTCGAGCGCGCGCTGATCGAGCGCACGGCGAGCCTGCCCCCCAAGCGGCCGCTGACCGACCTGGACCGCGCACTCCCCACCGGGCCCATCCAGGACCTCGCCGCGGTGCACCGCGTCGTGGCCCAGCTCAAGCGCCGTCTCGCCAGCCAGGGCCACGAGCTCAGGGGCCGCAAGCGCCACGCCCACGTGGATGTGCGGCGCACGATGCGGGCCTCGCTGCAGACCGGCGGCGTGCCGGTCGAGCTCAAGTACCGACCGCTGCGGCCCCGCCGTCCTGAGATCTTCGTGCTCTGCGACGTGTCCACCAGCGTGACGAGTGCCAGCACCTTCTTCCTGAGCGTCCTGCACGCGCTGCATGACTCCTTCCGCAAGCTCCGCTCGTTCGTCTTCATCGAGCGGATCTCCGAGGTGACCGACGTGTTCGAGCGCGAGCGCGACTTCCGCGCCGCCTCGGAGGCCGTCTCGCGCGACGCCGGGGTGGCCGACATCTCGGGCTACACCGACTACGGCCGGGTGTGGACCGAGTTCCTGGCCGAGATCGAGGACGAGCTGCATCCCCGGGCGACGGTCATCGTCCTCGGCGACGCGCGCACCAACGGGCGGCCTCCGCGCGACGACGTGTTCGCGGCCATCACGGCCAAGGCGGGGCGGACCTTCTGGCTCAACCCCGAACCCAAGCTCTACTGGAACTACGGCGATTCGGTCATCGCCGCCTACGCGGAGCACTGCACAGCGTTCGAGTGCTGGAACACCGACGGGCTCAGCGCCTTCGTCGACGCTCTGATGAACCAGCGCTTTGAGGCACACTGAAGAGACAGGTGGCAGGGCCCTGGGCTCCGTCCCCGAACGGTGAACCCTGAAACCTCAGGACACACGGCCGTATCCAGCGAGCGGTGTGACCTGGCCTTTCAGCATGACTCACGATCCACGACACACCGCCGGCACACGCTCCCCGTGTGACGCCTCGATTCAACATCCGCGGTGCGCACCGGCGGCCGTGGTCGCGCAACTTGGGCGCGGTTGCAGGTGTTTGGCATACGTGGGGCGCATTCGGATCCTGATCGTCATCGCGCTGGCCGCGGCGGCGATGACATTGCCGGCGGCCCGTGCCGACGCGGCGACGTCGGACATCACCATCACCCAGAATCACCTGCTGCGAAACGGCCTGCCATGGGTGCCCCGGGGCGTGCAGATCGTCGGCCTGGTGGCGCCCGACGGCGCGCTGAGCGGCAAGTACGTCGCCGCCCATCAGCAGTTCGGGTTCGCCGAGCTACAGGCGGCCGTCGCCGCTCACGCCGACCTCGTGCGCTTCCAGGTCAGCCAGTTCGGCCTCGATCCCCAGGGTCCGCTCTACTCCGCGGCCTACGTCGACGAGGTGGCCAACGCCGTCCAGACCGCTCGCGGGCTGGGGCTGTCGGTGATCCTCTCGCTTCAGGCCCAGGCCCCCGCGGGCGAGCCCACCCGCTGCCCGTTGCCCGACGCGGGGGCCGAGCGGGCGTGGCAATCGCTGTCGGCGATGTTCGCCGGGGACGGCGACGTCATGTTCGAGCTCTACAACGAGCCCGGGGTGTCGGCCACGCCGGCCGGGTGGATCCAGTGGCGCGTCGGCGGCGAGATCATCTTCAACGGCCACGCGTGCCAGGCGCTGGGCATGCAGACGCTCATCAACGACATCCGCACACAGGCCCCCGGCAACGTGATCATCGTGCCCGGGCTGAAGGGGCAGCAGTCGCTGGCCGGGCGGATGCGGCTCGTGGACCCCGCCAACCGCGCCGATCCGCAGCTGGCCTACGGGGTCCACTACCCCTCGCTGAGCCGCAACGCCCCGTTCTGGGACAAGTCGTTCGGGACCGCCAGCGCGTCGGTGCCGGTGATCGTCACCGAATGGGACGGGAACTCCACCACCAACTGCGTGCCCAATACGCCGCAGATGGCTCCGCTGCTGCTGGACTACCTGGCCAGCAAGCAGATCGGCGTCGTGGGCTTCGCCTTCGACCTGCCGGGCACCATCGTCGCCGACTCCAACTTCACACCGTCGAGCTTTGCCGGGTTCGCCTGCGGGATGCCCGGCGGAGGTCCCGGCCAGGTGCTCTTCGGGGACTTCGCGGCCGAGGCCCAGGCCGGGGACGGCACGCAGCCCGACCCGACGCCGGCCTGGATCCTCAGCGCCGGCCAGCTCTCGCGCTTCCAGCTCGCCGCCCAGGCCACCGCCGCGCACTTCTTCAACACGCCGCGGACATTCGTGATCGGGGCCGGCGCGCCCGCGCTGGCACTGGAGGGGATGAGCTCCGCGGTCCCGACCACCAGCTTCGCCGACGAGGCCAAGCTCGCCGCCGCCGTCACCGCCGGCCGTCTGGCGCCGGGGACCGCAGCGGTGGTCTACACGGCCGGCGCCACCCGGGCCACCCCTCTGGCCCAGCAGCGCGACCCGGCGCACTACTACGCCCTGGCGGCGCAGGTCGCCCACGAGCACGGCCTGCTGTTCATCGCCGCCCCCCAGACCAGCCTGGTGACGGCCCTGGCGCCCGCCACCCCCGCCGACGCGCTGGACCGTGCCTTCCTGCGCCTGAGCCTGGCCCGCAGCACCGCCCACGACGCCGACGCCTTCGAGGCCCCGCCGCAGGCCACTCAGGACGACGCGTCGGCGTTCGCCACCTTCGTGGCCAAGGCCTCGAGCCAGGCCTCCCGGTCACATCCGGGGATCGAGCTGCTGGCGGGCCTGCGCGCCGCCGCACGGTCGCTCCCCAGCCCCAACAGCATGTTCAACGCCTTCCTCGGGACCCGGCTCACCGTCACCGGCTATGGCTTCAGCGGCAGCGCGACGGCGGCCACGACCCAGGGGCTGGCCTTCCTGCGCCGGCTCCAGCGACTCGATTCCTGAGCGTCACGAGCCCTTAGGTCTCGTCGGCGAAGCGGGTGGTGACCGTCCGCGTGTCACCCGCCGCGTCGCGCAACACCCAGGTGGCGACGTAGGACCCCGGGGCCAGGGCGGACACGTTGACGCCGCGGGCGGTGTCGACATTGGCGGCGTGGAAGACGCGGTGCCGCGACCCGGCGGCCCGGATGGTGAGGGCCACCGGGACGCCGGTGGCGGCGAT
>DASXCN010000114.1:0-3463 GCA_036491155.1 Solirubrobacteraceae bacterium
GGACGCGCTCCCCGATGTGTCCCAGCCAGCACTCGCCGCCGCGCGCGCCACCATCGCGGCGGCTCGTGCCGGGGACGCGCACAAAGCGCTGGACGCGTTGGGCTCGTTCCGGATCCTGTGCGCGCACCGGCGCGGTCCCTACGGCGTGGCGACCTGGACGTCGCGGATGGAGGGCTGGCTGGCCGCCGAGCTCGCCGACCTGGACCCCGAGGATCGCTGGTATGTCGGCCGGCCCCTGCTCGTCAACGAGAACGACTACGAGCTGCGCCTCAACAACGGTGACACCGGTGTCGTGGTGTCGCTGGGCGACGGCCGCGTCGCGGCGGCGTTCGCCCGCGGCGAGGAGACGATCGAACACAGTCCCAGCCGCCTGGGCGCGGTGGACACGGTGTACGCGATGACGGTGCACAAGAGCCAGGGGTCCCAGTTCTTGAGCGCCGCCGTCCTGCTCCCCTCGGCGGACTCGCGCATCCTCACCCGCGAACTGCTCTACACCGCCGCCACGCGAGCTCAGCGGCGGCTCATCCTCGCCGGGACCGAGGAGAGCGTCCGCGCCGCCGTGGCGCGCCCGGTGGCCCGGGCATCGGGGCTGGGGCGGCGCCTGTGGGGCGACCTCGCAGAGTGACGGCGTCGCGTCCGGGCCGCTGGACCCCGGCACGACCGGCATCGCGTCCGGGCCGCTAGACCCCGGCGCGGCTGAGCTCAACCAGCGACGCGAACTCCTCGCGCAGCAGTTCCTCGACCTCGGGCAGCCGCCTGGCCCCGTCGGTCAGCAGCCGCTGGCGGTGGATCGCGGCGCTGCGCAGCACCGCCACCGACACACGGGCCAGCAGATCCGCGCGGCGGCGCGCCTCGGCCGAGTCGCCCGTCCTGGCCACCACCGCGTCGGCGATCGACGCCTCGAAGCGCATGAGCGGCCGCGGCGCCGAACGCTGGAGCAGCGCGTACTGCTGGGGGGTGTCGGCGAACAGCCACAGGGGGGCGTTCCCGGGGTTGGCGCTGGCCTGCCTCACCATTTCCCCGATCCCGCGGGCCACCGCCTCCAGCGGCTCCTCCTCGGGCGGCCGGTCGCGGATCGCGTCGTGCAGCCGCTCCATCCACGCGGTCGCCTGGTCGGTGACCAGTCCCACCTTGCCGTCGAAGTAGCGGTAGAAGGTCCGCTCGGTCACCTGGGCCGCGTCGGCGATCTGGCGCACCGTCGTCGCCTCGAAGCCCTGTTCGGCGACGAGTCGCTCCGCCGCCTCCCGGATCGCGGCGCGCGTCGCCCGCTTATTGGTCTCGCGGCGGCCGATGTCCTCGCTCATGCCCGTATCATGACAAAAGTTGACATGACTGACAGTTAGTGAGATTCTGTCAGTCATGACAGTTTTTGCGGACGAGATGAGGGGACCATGATCGAGAGACTGGGGACCTGGGCAGCGCGGCATCGGCGATGGGTGATCGCCGGTTGGGTGATCGCGCTGGTGGCGGTGGCGATCGGCAGCCACGCGCTGGGCGGCGTCTACAGCGACACGCTGACGATTCCGGGCAGCACCGCCCAGCAGGGCCTGGACCAGCTGCGCGCGCACGACAAGACCGCGGGCGGCCAGAGCGGGCAGGTCGTCTTCGTCGACAAGGGGGGCTCGGTCAATTCGCAGCGCAGCGCCGTCGAGCAATCGGCGTCGAACCTCAAGGCCCTCCCCCACGTCCTCTCGGTCTCCGATCCGCTCAGCCAGCCCACGGTGTCCAAGGACGGCGGCACCGCGTACGCCACCGTCAACTTCGACACCAACCCCCAGAGCCTCGGCGACTCCTATGTGACTCAGGTCGACAAGGCGGTCGCGCCGGCGCGCAGCGCGGGCGTGGACGTCAGCTACGGCGGACAGCTGGGGCAGGCGGCCGCGCCCAAGGCCAACGATGCGGCATCGGAGCTCATCGGCATCGCCGTGGCGCTCATCGTGCTGCTGGTCGGGTTCGGCAGCGTGATCGCCGGGATCCTCCCCCTCCTCAGCGCGCTCATCGGCGTGTTCACGGGGCTCGCCCTGCTGGGGATGGCCGCCGCCGCGATCAGCTTCGGCACCAGCTCCCCGACCCTGGCCACCATGATGGGTCTGGGCGTCGGCATCGACTACGCGCTGTTTCTCACCACGCGCAACCGCCAGCGCCTCATCGAGGGCGACGACCCGATGACCGCGATCCGGGCCACCATGGCCGGCAGCGGGAGGTCGATCGTCATCGCGGCCACGACGGTCGTCATCGCGATGCTGGGCCTGTACGCGTCCGGGATCGTCTTCATCGGCAAGCTGGGGTTGGCCGCGGCGATCACCGTCACCGTCGCCGCCCTGTCGGGACTCACCCTCGTGCCCGCCCTGCTGGCGGTCGCCGGCAGCCGCATCGACCGCTGGCACGTCCGTACCCCGGTGGCCGAGCCCCACAACCCCGACGGCCCGCTGCACCGCTACACGGAGCGCCTCGAGCGCCATCCGTGGCGCTACGCGCTCAGCGGGATCCTCGTGCTGCTGATCCTGGCCATCCCGGTCCTCTCCATCCGCGTCGGCCACGTCGGCCCCGGGTCAGAGCCCACGAGCTACAGCGAGCGCCAGGCCTTTGATGCCATCGACAAGGGCTTTGGGCCCGGCGCCAACGGGCCGTTGACGATCGTCGTGCAGATGCCCGCCTCGGCCACCGACCAGCAGCGTTCGTCGCTCGAGCAGTCGCTGCCCAAGACGCTGAGCGCCACGCCGGGCGTCGCCTCGGTCAGCGCGTTCCAGGCCAGCTCCGACGGCTCGCTGCTGATCGGCAAGGTCGTCCCGAAGACGGGGCCCCAGAGTCAAGCCACCAACGCACTGGTGGGCGATCTGCAGGACGACGTCCTGCCCACTGCACTGCACGGCCAGCACGCCACCGGCTACGTCACCGGAACCACCGCGGCCACGGTCGACTTCCAGGACACCGTGTCATCGCGGCTGCCGATCATCATCGGCGTCGTCATCCTCGCCGCGTTTCTGCTGCTCCTCGCCGCGTTCCGCAGCCCCGTGCTCGCGATCAAGGCGGCGCTGCTCAACCTGCTGTCGATCGGCGCGGCGTACGGGATCATCATCGCCGTCTTTCAGTGGGGCTGGGGGTCGAGCCTGCTCGGGCTCGACGGCACCGTCCCCATCGAGTCCTACGTGCCGATGATCATCTTCGCCATCGTCTTCGGCCTGTCGATGGACTACGAGGTGTTCCTGCTCTCACGCATCCGGGAGCACTGGCTGGCCCACGGCGACAATCAGCTCAGCGTCGCCACCGGCCTCAGCCAGACCGCGCGGGTCATCACCTGCGCCGCGCTCATCATGGCCAGCGTGTTCTTCGCCTTCCTGCTCTCCACGAGCGTCGTGGTGAAGATGCTCGCCCTCGGCCTGGGCGTGAGCGTGATCATCGACGCGACGCTCATCCGCCTGCTGATCGTCCCGTCGCTGATGTTCGTCTTTCACCAGGCCAA
>DASXCN010000115.1:0-2414 GCA_036491155.1 Solirubrobacteraceae bacterium
TCACGACCGGCAGCCGGCCATGGTCGAGCAGCTGCCCCGAGACCAGCCAGTCCAGCACCTGCCGCGCGCCGTAGCCGTTCTCCAGGGCGGTGCCACGGACGATCTCATTGGTCGCCGCCCAGTCGCGTTGGGCCAGCAGTGGGACGATCACCCACGCCGACGCCAGCAGCGAACCAGCCAGGACCACCGCCGCCCGCCGCAACCGGGCGATCAGCGGCCTGCCGGCGACCAGCGGCCAGACCAGCAGCACCGCCAGCGCCAGGTAGCCGGTCTCGAAGTGCAGCGCGACGGTCAGCGCGGTGAGCAGCACCGCCTTGAGGTAACCGCGCCCGTCGCGGATCGCTCGCCAGCCAAAGCCCCACGCCAGCGGCAACGTCCATTGCGCCCATAGCTGCGTCCAGACGCCGAAACCCGTCCACAGGTAGGCATGCTGCTCATAGCCGACCCCGGTGGCGCTCACCAAGAACGGAGCCATCGCGGCCGAAGCAGCCGCCGCCGGCCTGCCCGCCCCGAACGCGCGCGCCGCCACATAGACGCTGATGGGCCACAGCGACAGCAGCAGATACAACGACCAGCGAAACGCGACGTCGGGCCCCGTCACCAGCCCTACGGCGCCGGTCAGGATCGCGGGCAGGCTCTGGTAATGCAGGAACTGCGGCGACCCCCCACCCAGGAACGGAAACCAGCTGGTGAGCGGCAGGTGCCCGCCGCGCAGCTGCGTGGTGGCGAAGCGCACCATCTGCTCGTGCAGCGAGCTGTCGTTGAGATATGGGACCCCATGCGTGAGCGCCCGCAGGCTCACGAGGTTCCAGACGACCGCCGCGGCCACCAGCAGCGACGGCCACCACACAGCGGCCCGGCCCCCGCCAACTGGCGAGGACCGGGCTGCCAAGCGTGCGGTCGGCGACGCCCGTGCCGGGCGGGCGCCGACGGCTGTCACCAGATCAACCAGCGCCCGTGTTGCCCGTGTTGCCGGTGTTGCCCGAGCCGGTTGCACTCGAGGCGACGCAGCGATTCAGGTGGAAGCTCCCCTCGGCTGTGTTGCCCCCTGACTGGCCCGCGCCGATGACCTCGGTGCCGTTCGCACCGACGAGAACCTTCACCGTCGGTCCCGCCACACCCGGGGCCGGCGCGCAGGCGACGGAACCACTGACGGTTGCCGGCCCGGAGGCCATCCAGATCGCGATCTGCTCGCCGGTCCCCATCGCGGCGAGCTTGTCGTTCACCTGGCCAATGCTCCTCTGCTGCGGGTTGGTGTAGTTGAGCTTCACCAACACCGAGCCATCGCTGCTCTTCGTGATGGCGAACGCCGGCGTCGTGGCCGCGGCCCCGCCCAGGGCCAGCACGAGCGCCGTGCCAACGCCCGCCAGCCCCAGCGTGCTGCCCGCGAGAATGCGCGGGCGCCGCAGGACACTCGACCGCCCCGGCTGGGGTCGGTCGGCCTGCGCGAGCGTCGGGCCGTGCTCACGCAACAGATCGCTCCAGAGATGATCCGTGAACTTACTCATCGCTGTGATTCTCCTTTCTCAGCCGGGACCGCGCCCGGGACAAGCGCTGACGGAACGCGACACGCGAGACGCCAAGCGCCTGCGCCGCCTCCTTCGGGGTGAGCTCTTCCAAGTCGACGAGCTCGATCGCCGCCCGCTCAACCGCGGGCAGTTGCTCACAGCGCCGCAGCAGCGCGGCGCCCTTGCGTTCGGCGTCGATCCGCTCGGTGAGCTCCTCGATCTCATCCGCGTCGAGCGGCCGGCGGCCGCCGAGACGCGCGACTGCTTCTCGACCGCCCGCCGCTTGCTCGCAATGGCGGGCAAACACGCGGGTGGCGATACCGAACAGCCACGCCCGATCCGTGCCCCGGTGGGGGTCGAACCGCGCGAAGCCACCCACGGCCCGGACGAATGTCTCGGAGGTGAGATCGGTGACCGTCTGCGGATCACCGCACCTGCGGGCGAAGTACCCCATCAGGACGTCGACGTTGCGCCGATAGACCTGTTCGAACTCCTCGAGCGGTGAGCTCGGCGCCAGGCCACCCGACCGCGTATTCAGCGCGACCGGTCGCCCTCGCATCGTCCTCACCGCTGTTCTTGACTCTGTGCTCATGTCCCTAGTTGCTGTTCTCGTCGTGTGCTGTGACATCGCCGGCCGCCGACGCGGCGCCGCCACCGGCTGCACCTGGCCCGCTGATCAACGGCTGCGTGGGCGACTAGCGTTCGACGAGGGTAATGTCGACGCGCCGGTTGGCTCGCCGCCCGGCCGTCGTGTGGTTGTCGGCGACCGGTGCGCTGTCCCCCACGCCGGTGTCGTGGATGTGGCCGGTGAGGCTGGGGTACTCGCGCTCGAGCAGTCGCCGGATCGCGCTCGCCCGCCGCTCGGACAGGCGGGTGTTGTAGTCGGGCGTCGGGCCGGGAACGTCG
>DASXCN010000116.1:0-4147 GCA_036491155.1 Solirubrobacteraceae bacterium
AGCGCCCAGCCGACGGTGACCGTGGGCGCCCGGTTCACGCCGGCCCGCCACGCGTCGGCCGTGCGCAGCACCGGGCCCGTCCAGTTGCGCGGCAAGCTGCTGCCGGCGCTCCGGGGCCGCCGGGTGCGCGTGGAGGGCCGCGGCGCCCACGGTTGGCGCACGCTCACCACGGGGCAGACCAGCTCCCGGGGTGGCTACCGCCTGAGCGTCGCGCCCGATGCCGCCGACGGCCGGCAGCTGCGGGTCATGTTTGGCGGCGACAGCCGCAACGCCCGCGCTGCACGCCCGGCCGGCCGCGTCAACGTGCTGCACCCGGCGCTGGCGTCCTGGTATGAGGACGGCGGCACCACCGCGTGTGGCTTTCACGCCGGACTCGGCGTCGCCAACCGGAGCCTGCCGTGCGGGACCAAGGTCACCCTCAGCTACGGCGGTCGCGCCGTGACCGCGGTCGTCGATGACCGCGGGCCCTACGCGGGTGGCCGCGAGTGGGACCTCAACCAGAACACGGCCTCGGCGCTCGGCTTTGGGGGCGTGGGCACGGTCTGGTCAAGCCAGTAGCCATAGCCGCACGCCGCGCCAACGCCCCCGGATGCCGTCGCCATGGCGGCCGGGGGCGTTGTGACGTCTGGACTGTGGCCTACCGTCCAGAGCATGGCGGCGCGCTGCATCGCCCATGTCGACATGGACGCGTTCTACGTGTCCGTCGAATTGCGGCGGCGGCCGGAGCTGCGCGGCCAACCGGTGATCGTGGCCGGCTCGGGGCCCCGGGCGGTGGTGACCACCGCCTCCTACGAGGCCCGGCGCTTCGGCGTGGGCTCCGCTATGCCCGCGGCCCGCGCGCGGCGGCTGTGCCCCCACGGCATCTACCTGCCGCCCGATTTCGCCTACTACCGGGAGGCCTCACGGGAGGTGATGGCGCTCGTGCGCGCCTGCGCCGAGCAGGTGGAAATGATCGGGCTCGACGAGGCCTACCTCGACCTCTCGGGGCTACCGGCGCCGCACGCGGCGATGCGGCGCCTCGTGCATGAGGTCGCCGCCCAGACCGCACTGCACTGCTCGATCGGGATCGGGCCCAACAAGCTGGTGGCCAAGGTGGCCTCGGACGCCGAGAAGCCCCGCGGCTTCGTGATCCTCACCAGTGAGCAGGCCCGCGCGCGCTTCGCGCAGGCCCCGCCGGGGATGATCCCCGGCATCGGGCCCAAGACCGCCGAACGCCTCAAGAGGTCCGGGCTGGACACGCTGGCCAAGCTGGCGGCGGCCGCGCCCGAGCAGCTCGCCGCGCGATTCGGCCCGCGGTTCGCGGCGGCGCTGCAGAGCCGGGCCCGCTTCGAAGACGACAGCCCGGTCACCGAGGAGCGCAAGGTCGTGTCCGAATCGCGTGAGACCACGTTTGACTACGACATCGCCGACGCCGTCAAGCTCGAGGAGGTGCTGGAGCGCCTCACTCAGCAGCTGTGCACCACCCTGGTGGGCCAGGACCGTCGGGGCCGGACGATCGGGATCAAGGTTCGCCTCGACGACTTCTCGACGCACACCCGGGCGCGGACGCTGGCCGAGCCTGTCGCCTCGGTCGACCGCGTGCTGCCCGTGGCGCTGGACCTGCTGCGCCGGTTCGCCGCGCCGCGGCCGGTGCGGCTGCTGGGAGTGCGGGTGGCCGGCCTGGAGACGGCCACGCCGACCGATGTTGAGCAGCTGACGCTGTCGGTCTAGTACAGCGCGCTGGCCAGGCGGCGGCGCGAGTCGCGCGCGAGCTGGCTGTCGACCCCGAGCTCGTCGAGGATCCCCACGACCACGCGGCGAATGTCGTCCTTGGCGCCGTCGGCGCTGGGCAGGGCCGCGATGAGAAGGTCGAGCGCCGTCTCCGGGTCTCCGGTGTCGAGCGCTGTGAAGGCCTCGTCGAGCTCCAATGCCGGCTCGCGCCGCTGGAGCTCGATCCGGGCGGCCAGCCCGTCGGCGGCAAAGCTCCCGGGAACCTGGCGCACGATGGCCAGCGCGCCGTCGGCCTCGCCGCGGCTCAGGAGGATGCGGGCGAGCGGCACGGCGGCGTCGGCGCGGGACGGCTCGAGCTCCACCGCCCGGCGCAACGACTCCTCGTCGCCCTGGGCCACCAGGCCGTCGGCCTCGGAGGGCAGCAGGGAGTCCAGGAAACTGTTGACGGCCGCCGGCGGCTGGGCACCGACGAACTCGGCCGCCACGCGGCCGTCGCGGAACGCCTTGACGGCGGGGATGCTCTGGATCGCGAAGGCGCGGGCTACCTCGGGGTTGGCGTCGACGTCGATCTTGGCCAGCTCCACCTTGCCCGCGCGCTCGGCGACCCCGCGCTCCAGCACCGGCCCGAGTTGCCGGCAGGGACCGCACCACTCGGCCCAGAAGTCAACGACGACCGGGAGGGTGCGCGAACGCTCGAGAACTGCCGATTCGAAGGTGCTGTCGGTTACGTCCATGGTCCCTTCGAATGTTAGCCACCGGCTTGTGGCTGCTAGATACGAGGGCATGGCCGAGTTCGAGGTGATGCGCGATGGGGTGACGCTGCGCGGCAGCGATACGGGGGAGGGCGCCGCGGTGGTGCTGGCTCACGGCCTGACGGCGACCCGCCGCTACGTGGTCATGGGGTCCTCGGCGCTGGAGCGCGGCGGGCACCGGGTGGTCGCCTACGACGCCCGTGGGCACGGGACCTCGTCGCCCGCGGCGAGACCTGAGGACTACCGCTACGAGGACCTCGGCGCCGATCTGGAGGCCGTGCTCGATCGCGCCGGTCTGGAGCGGGCGGTCCTGGCGGGCGCGTCGATGGGCGCCCACACGCTGGTCTGGCTGGCCCTGCAGCGCCCGGAGCGCGTGGCCGGGCTGGTGATCATCACCCCGGCGTTCAGCGGGAGCGAGGACAGCGATCCCGAGCGTCTGGCACGGTGGGACGCCCTCTCTGACGGCCTGCGGCGCGGCGGGATCGACGGCTTCGTGGCCGCCTATGGGGAGCCGAAGGTTCCGGAGCGTCTACGCGAGACGGTGGTCACGGTGATCCGCCAGCGCCTGGCCCTGCACCACTACCCGGAGGCGGTGGCCGAGGCGCTGCGCGCCGTGCCGCGCTCACGACCGTTCAACTCACTTGGGGAGTTGGGCGCGATTGCCGTCCCCACCGTCGTCGTCGCCTCGGGTGACGAGGCCGACCCTGAACACCCTCAGGCGGTGGGCGAGGCCTACGCGGAGGCGATTCCGGGCGCCCGGCTGGTCACCGACGAGCCGGGGCGCTCACCCGTGGCGTGGCAGGGCAGCCAGCTGTCGCGGCTGATCGCGGAGGTCGCGGCGGAGGCGGGCTGACGACCCGCCCCCGTCTACTGCGGCTGCGGCGAAGGAGACCCGGGGTGCACCGGCGGGATGCGCAGCGCGCGGCGAAAGAGCGTGTCGTCGGCTGACTCGAAGACGTGCTTGCGCACCCAGCAGTCGAACAGGTCGTCGACGTCTGCGTCGTAAGCCGCCTGTAGCGCCGGATTGACGATGTCGACATCGGGGCCGTAGCAGTCGATCGGGATGCCGAGGCTGGTGGCCACCGCGTCGCGCAGCGCCTGGCGGACATCGGGTGGGATGGCCAGCAGCGTCGCTGCGGCAAATCGTGCCTGGGGCGAGTCCGGAGCGTCGATCCGAGGGACAAGCGCGGCGGGGGCGGTAGCGGACCTGATCATCGGCGGGCTCTATCTACCCCCAAGGGCCGTCATCTATTCGTCACAGACGTCACGAATTCCTCGCGTTTTGGAAACTTTTGCCGCGCGGTGCCCGGCGCTGCGGGCGGCGTAGGCTCTCAGCTATGGCGGACGCCACCCCTGCGGGCTACTCCGGCACCCCGCTGCCGCGCAAGCTGGGGATCAAGCCCGGGGCGCGCGTGGGGCTGATCGGAGCGCCGCACGACTTCGAGACGGTGTTGGGGGAGCTCCCGCCGGGCGTGACCGTGCTCCGGCGCGCGCGAGGGCGTCTGGACGTGCTGGTCGTCTTCATCCAGAAGCGCTCGGAGCTTGAGCGGCGCCTGCCCGCGCTCAAGCAGGCGCTCGATCAGGCGGGCGGCCTGTGGGTGGCCTGGCCCAAGCGCGGCTCGGGCGTCGCCACCGACGTGGGCGAGGGGACGATCCGCGAGCTGGGCCTCGCGGCCGGTCTGGTG
>DASXCN010000117.1:0-3868 GCA_036491155.1 Solirubrobacteraceae bacterium
CTGGACGAGGGGGAGCCGTACGGGATCCCGGGCACCTACCTCGGCGGCTTCTACGAGATCCGGCCGCTGCCCTACGCCGAGGCGGGCTTCGGGTATCCCGAGGACGGTCAGACGGTCGTCAACGTCACCAACGCCAAGCTCATCCGGCTGCTCGTGGAGGACGAGCCCTTCGACGTGCGCTATGGGAACCTGCGCTCGCATGAGCGGGTCCTTGACCTGCGCGACGGCGTCCTGCGCCGCGAGGTGGAATGGGAGTCACCCACCGGGCGTGCGGTCCGCGTGCGCTCGACGCGCCTGGTCTCGTTCGCTCACCGCGCGGTGGCCGCGATCGAGTACATCGTGGAGCCCATCGAGGGCGAGTTCCCGGTGGTGGTGCAGTCCATGCTCGTGGCCAACGAGGAGGGTCCCGCGGCCAGCTCGGATCCCCGCGCGGCGGCGGCGCTGGCCTCGCCGCTGGTGTCTGACCTGCACCAGTCCGCCGACAGCCGCGCGATCCTCGTCCACCACACCCATCAGAGCGGGCTGCGGATCGCGGCGGCGATGGACAATCTCGTGGACGGGCCCGAGGGCACCACCACCAATGCGGAGGCGTTCCCCGACCACGCCCGGTTCGTCATCTCGGCCGACCTCGCCCCGGGCAAGCCGCTGCGGCTCGTCAAGCTGTTCACCTACGGGTGGTCAGCGGAGCGATCGGTGTCGGCGCTGCGCGACCAGGTGTCGGCCGCCGGCCAGGGCGCTGCGCACGCGGGCTGGGAGGGACTGCTCAAGGCCCAGCGCGCCTACCTCGACGATTTCTGGGAGCGCTCCGACGTCGAACTCGACGGCGATGCCGAGCTCCAGCAGGCGATCCGTTTCGGGCTGTTTCACACCCTGCAGGCCGGAGCACGGGGCGAGCAGCGAGCGATCGCCGCCAAGGGCCTCACCGGCCCCGGCTACGACGGCCACACCTTCTGGGACACGGAGATGTTCGTCCTGCCGGTGCTCACCTACACGGCGCCGCACGCCGCGGCCGACGCTCTGCGCTGGCGGCTGCAGACGATCGACCTCGCGCGTGACCGGGCCAAGACCCTCGGTCTGAAGGGTGCGGTGTTTCCCTGGCGCACAATCCATGGCGAGGAGTGCTCGAGCTACTGGCCCGCGGGCACGGCAGCCTTCCACATCAACGCCGACATCGCGTGGGCAGTGTCGCGCTACCTGATCGCGGTCGACGACGAGGACTTCGCCGAGTTTTGCGGTACCGAGCTGCTGGTCGAGACGGCGCGGTTGTGGCGGTCGCTGGGCCACCACGACGCCTCCGGTCACTTCCGCATCGACGGCGTCACCGGCCCCGACGAGTACAGCGCCGTGGCCGACAACAACATCTTCACCAACCTCATGGCGAAGCGCAACCTGCTCGCTGCCGCCGATGCCGCGGAGCGCTACATGCGCCGCGCCGCCGAGCTGGGGGTCGACGAGGAGGAGGCGGCGAGCTGGCGCGACGCCGCCGCAAAGATGGTCATCCCCTACGACGAGGCGCTCCAGGTCCATCCCCAGTCAGAGCGCTTCACCGACCATCAACGCTGGGACTTCGCGTCATGCGCTGAGCACCAGTACCCCCTGCTGCTCAACTTCCCCTACTTCGACCTGTACCGCAAGCAGGTGGTCAAGCAGGCCGACCTCGTGCTGGCGCTGTTCGTGTGCGGCGATGCATTCACCGCCGAGGAGAAGGCACGTGACTTCGAGTACTACGAGGCGATCACGGTCCGGGACTCCTCGCTGTCGGCGTGCTGCCAGGCGGTGATGGCGGCGGAGACCGGCCACCTCGATCTGGCCTATGACTACTTCGCCGAGGCGGCGCTGATGGACCTGGAGGATCTGGAGCACAACACGCGCGACGGGATTCACATCGCCTCGGTGGCGGGTACCTGGATCGCGGCCGTCTGCGGATTCGGCGGCGTACGCGACCACGATGGGTACCTGAGCTTCAGCCCGCGCCTGCCCGCGGCCCTGACGCGGCTGAAGTTCAGGCTGATGTACCGCGGCACGAGCCTGCGCGTGGAGGTCGTTCACGGGCACGCGCGCTATTCGGTGGTGGATGGGAAGCCGGTTCAGATCATCCACCACGGCGATGCGGTGACCGTCGAGCCCGACAAGACGCTGGAGCTCGCCATCCCGCGCCTGCACCCGCGCCCGGCCCCGAGCCAGCCGCCCGGCCGCGCCCCCGTCAAGCGGCGCCCGCCACCGCGCTGACCGTTTGACCCACCAGGCCCTGGGTAGGCGTGATCACATGCCACAGAAATTGAACGTCGCCGATCTCAAGCTGACCAGCCCCGCGTTTCACCACCACACGGCCATTCCCGAGCGCCACAGCGGCGACGGGGAGGACGTCGCACCGGAGCTGACCTGGACCGGCGTCCCCGAGGGCACGAAGGCTTTCGCCGTCGTCGCTCACGACCCCGATGCGCCCCTGGTCGACGGATTCACCCACTGGGTCGCCTACGGCATCCCCGGGAGCGCCACCGGGCTGCCCGAAGGCGGCGGCGATGCCGTGCAGGGCGTCAACAGCATGGGCGAGCCCGGCTACATGGGCCCGGCGCCGCCGCCTGACCACGGCACCCACCACTACTACTTCTGGGTCTATGCGCTCGATGACGACGTCAGTCTCGAGCCTGGCCTGGACCGCCGGGCCCTGCTGGACCGCATCGAGGACCATGTCATCGAGCAGGCGCGCCTGGTGGGCACCTTCAAGCACTGACGGACGCGCGAGGGGCTCAGGCGAGCAGGCGCACGATGGCCGTGATTCCCACCACCACGATGATGCCCCGCAGCGCGACCGGCGACAGCCGCCGTCCATAGCGGGCCCCGACCACCCCGCCCAGCAGCGAGCCACCGGCGATCAGGCCCGCCGCCCCCCACGCCACGTGGGCAGCGAAGATGAAGACGATCCCCGAGACGAGGTTGACCAGGCCGGTGAGGATCACCTTCACGGCGTTGAGGCGCTGCAGCTCGTCGTTGAGGCTGACGCTCAGGATGGCCAGCACCATGATTCCCTGAGCCGCCCCGAAGTAGCCGCCGTAGACGCCGCCCAGCAGCACTCCCAGCAGCACGAACGGGCCCGGCCGCTCGCGCCCGTGGGGACGGTGCTCGGCCAGCAACCGCGACAGGCGGGGCTGGAGCACGATGAGGATCAGCGCGACGGCGATGAAGGCCGGGACGATCGCCTTGAACGCCGAAGCCGGCAGGCTGAGCAGCAGGACCGCGCCGATCACCCCGCCGATGACCGACGCCACCGCCAGCGTCAGCACGCGGCCGCGCTGACCGGCGAGCTCGCGCCGGTAGCCCAGGGCGCCGCTTGCCGAGCCGGGAACCAGCCCCACGGTGTTGGAGACGTTAGCTACCACCGGGGAATAACCGAACCCCAGCAGGACCGGGAAGGTGAACAGCGTGCCGCTGCCCACGACCGTATTCATGGTCCCCGCGACCATGCCCGCGGCGAAGATGGCAATGGCGTGGAGCGGACTCATGCGGACACGATGGTGACGCACGCGAGGCCCGCGGCCCGCGGCCCGCGGGCGACGGCGCTAGGAGTCGCCCTCAGCGCGCAGCGGGGCCAGCGCCCCATGCATGGTCATGAGCTCATCGAGCATGGCGGACGCCGCTTCCACCATCACGTCGTTGCCCACGATGGTCCCGTCGTCGGAGCGGAACTGCTGGACGAAGGGGATGTTGACCGCGGCGACGACGGGCACCAGGGCCAGCGCGATGGCCACCGGCTTGAGCGCCTGCATCGCCCGCGTCCCGGCGGCCACCCCGCCGTAGGAGACGAAGCCCAGCGGCTTGTGGCGCCACTCGTTGTGCAGATAGTCGATGGCGTTCTTCAGCGCGGCGG
>DASXCN010000118.1:0-5275 GCA_036491155.1 Solirubrobacteraceae bacterium
CTCAGCACCGCGCCGGCCCATCTGCCGCCCGACGAGACCGGCCGCGCCCAGCTGCTGGAGATGCTTGGCGGCGCGGGGATGCTGGCCTACGCCAGCGACTTCCCGCACGATCACGGCGACAGCATCGCACCGCTGCTGGAGCAACTGCCGGCCGAGGAGCGCGCGGGCGTGGCCTGCGAGACCGCCGCCGCGTTCTACGGGCTGGACCCCGTTCGAACGTATACATCTACTTGACACCTCGGTTACCCGGTGTAAGCTGCCTTGCGTCTGCAACAAAATGTCACCTGACTGACGCACGCAAGTGCGGTCGAGTGACTATGTGAAGGAACAGGGCCAGCGGGCTTGACACAGAGCTGCGCTTGACCCATGCGAGGTAGGGTCACCCCACACGTTCTGGGAGGAAACGTGCACTACGCCATGTCCGTTTGCCGTGCCGCGACGCCCCGCCGGATGCGGTCGCGAATCCTGTCCCTGCTCACCGTTGCCGTGCTGGCCGGTGCCGGCGTGACGCTGCTCGCGTCGGGCCCGGCGACCGGCAAGGGCTCCCGCCAGGCCGGTGGACCCGCGATGGGCGGGGGGAGGTCAGCGACGCTGACGCTGCACCAGGCCTCGGCGCTGACCCTGGCCCTGTCGCCCGATCGCAAGACGATCTCGATGAACCTCCTGGGCAACCTGTGGACGCTGCCCGCGGCCGGCGGGACGGCGACGCGCACCTCCAGCCTCATGCAGGACACGGCCTACCCCGACTGGTCGCCCGACGGCAAGACGATCGCCTTCCAGTCCTACAAGAGCGGGACCTTCCACGTCTGGGCGATGAACCCCGATGGCACGAATGTGCGTGAGCTCACCTTCGGCTTCTACGACGATCGCGAGCCGCAGTACTCGCCCGACGGGACGAAGATCGCCTTCTCCTCAGACCGGCCCCCGGCCGGCGCCCCCGAGGGGACCGCCACCGGCTCCTACAACGTGTGGACGCTGACCCTGGCCACCGGCCAGCTCACCGAGGTCACCCACCAGTCCGGCGGCAACAACGACTACTACCCGACGTGGTCTCCCGACGGGACGCAGATCACCTACGTCGACACCAGCCACGCCATCGAGAGCACCCCCGCCGACGGGACGGGCACCGCGACGACGCTGGAGTCCGACCCCGCCAACACCTTCTACTCGCCCACGTGGTCGCCCGACGGCAAGAGCCTGGCCTACGCCGAGCTCGTCAACCAGGGCACCCTGACCCAGCTGTTCGTCAACGGCACGGCGGTGTCGGGCAGCGAGGACGTCTTCGCCTTCCCGGCACGGTGGGCGTCCAACGACAGCCTGATCTACGCCGCCAACGGCAAGATCGAGCAGCGCACCCTCTCCACCGGCGCCGTCCAGACGATCCCGTTCTCGGCCACGGTGTCCTTCCACCGCGCCGCCTATCCGATGAAGCCGCATGACTTCAACGCGACGGCCAAGCAGCCGGCCACCGGCGTCCTCACCCCCCAGCTATCGCCCGACGGGCACCACGTGGCCTTCGTCGCGCTCAACCAGCTATGGGAGATGCAGATCGGGAACAAGCCGGTGAAGCTGACCAACACGCCCTGGGCCAAGGCCACCCCGGCCTGGTCGCCCGACGGCAAGTTCCTCGCCTACGCCTCGGACAAGGACGGTCCGATGGCGATCTATATCCGCAACATGGCGACCGGGGCCACCCGCCGGCTGACCGCGCCGTTCACGGGTGCGCAGGTTAAGCTGGCGTGGTCGCCCGACGGCCAGAAGATCGCCTTCGAGTCCGCGCTGGACAGCGAGGCCGGCAGCCAGGCGCTGTACGTGGCCGACGTGGCCAGCGGCAACTTCCGCGAGGTCTTCGGTCCCAACAACGCCAAGGGCGCCGCTTACGAGATCAACTTCGAACCCGGCGCGCCCTCCTGGGGCCCCGACAGCAACACCATCGCGCTCGCGGTGCAGCAGAGCTACTCGACGCGCTTCCGCGAGGGCGAGTCAGAGATCCTGACCGTCAACGCCACCACGGGCGAGACCCACGAGTACGACCCGTGGCCGTATGAGACGATCACCAACCGCGTCGAGGGCGACGGTCCGGTGTGGTCACCGGACGGGAAGTTCATGGCCTACGTGCTCGACGACGTGCTGTGGGTCCTGCCGGTGACGTCCACCGGCGCGCCCGCGGGTCCGCCACGGCAGGTCACCAACGACGTCGCCGACCAGCTGAGCTGGTCTGGTGACTCCCAGCACATCCTCTACGACTCCGCGGGGACGATGCGGATGGTCTCCGTCAGCGGCGGCGCCCCCAGCACGGTCCCGGTGAATCTCGACTGGCGTCCGCAGGCGGCCCCGGCCGGTGAGAAGGTCATCCACGCCGGGACGGTGTGGACCGGTACGAGCTCCGCCGAGCGCCACAACGTCGACATCGTCGTCTTCGGCAACCACATCCAGAGCGTCGGCCCCGCCAAGCCGCGCTCCTCCTACCCGCGCCACGTGCAGTACGTCGACGCCTCCCAGGACACGGTGATCCCGGGCATGTGGGACTCGCACTCGCACGAGAACATGGACCAGCCGTTCGCCGGCAACCGGCGTGACCGGCTGGAGCTCGCCATGGGCGTGACGAGCGAGATCTCGATGGGCGACGAGGCTTACCACTCGCTCGAGCAGGTGGAGTCCCAGGAGTCCGGCGCCACGTTGGGGCCGCGGTACTTCTGGGGCGGCGAGCCCGTCGACGGGCGGCGGATCTTCTACAGCTGGATGCGGGCCGACCCCAACATGGCCGCGCTCGACCGCGACCTCGGGCGGCTGAAGGCGCTCAAGCCCGACATGCTCAAGACCTACGTTCGTCTGCCCAACAGCTACGAGCAGAAGGCGATCAACCTCGGGCACCAGATGGGCGTGCCCTCGTTCTCGCACTACTTCTGGCCGGCGCTGGAGTTCGGCCAGGACGGCACGTCGCACTGGGCCACGCAGCGGCTGGGGTATCAGCTGGCGACGTCCAACAACACGGTCGCCTACGACGACACCATCGCGCTCTACGGCCAGTCGAACATGTCGATCACCAACACGCCGTTCTTCGGCGTCCAGTTCCTGGAGAACACCAACGGCAAGCCGATCCTGGCCGACCCGCGGCTCAAGACGCTGCTGAGCCCGTGGCAGTACGCGCTGGCCGAGCAGGAGTACTCCGCGCCGCCGCTGAGCGCGGCATCGCTGCAGTCGATCCGCGGCTGGTCGCAGGCCGACGCCAAGATCCTGGCCTCGGGCGGCACCGTGCTGGGCGGCACCGACAACCCCATCGGCATCGGCAACTGGGGCACCCCCGTCGCCGCCAGCGTGATGGCTCACACCGGCCTGAGCAACTACCAGGCGCTGCGGGCCTACACGGTCGAGCCGGCGAAGGTGATGGGCGTGCTCAACCAGGTCGGCACGATCCAGGCGGGCATGGTCGCCGACATGGACATCATCCACGGCAACCCGCTGCAGAACATCGAGACGATCGCCAACGACGTCTACGTGATGCAGAACGGCCGCCTGTTCACCCAGAAGGACCTGCTGGGTCCCTACGCCGGGGTCCAGCTCAACACCGCGCCTGCCTCACAGACGCAGGTGTCGGCAGCGCTGGCCGAGGCGCAGACGCTGTCGCACGGCAAGCACCAGTGGGCGACGGTGGCCGAGGTGGCCAAGCTCACGCAGCTGAGCATCTACCTATGCCACCCGGAGAGTGGGAGCGACCCGTTGGCCGCCACCGCCGCCACCGACGTCGCGACGCTGGGAGCGCCCGAGTTCTGACGCACGGAGCGCTGATCGGCCGGCGGCGGACCGCGCGCCGCCGGCCGGCTGACAAGCTGTCGGCGTGACGCCGACGCCCGCCGATCTGCTCCAGGGCCGCCTCGGCGATGACGCTGTGCTGGATCTCGCGCTCGCCACAGCGCTGCTGGACGAGGTTGCCGCGGGTCGCCGCGGCCCGGTGATCCGCGTCTATGAGCCGGCGCCCACGGTGGCCTTCGGGCGCCGCGACAGCTTCCTCGAGGGCTTTGTCCGCGCCGCCGAGGCGGCGACGAGCGCCGGCTTTGCCCCGGCGATCCGCTCGGCGGGTGGGCGGGCCGCCGCCTACCACGCGGAGTGCCTGGTCATCGATGAGATCGTCCCCGCGCGCGACGCGATGGCCGACGTCGACGCGCGTTTTGCCGACGAGGCCGAGAGTCAGGCGCAGGCGCTGCGGAGTCTCGGCGTCGACGCGCGCGTCGGCGAGGTTCCGGGTGAGTACTGCCCGGGACGCTTCAGCGTCAACGCCGGCGGCCAGACGAAGTTGATCGGCGCCGCCCAGCGCATCATCAGCGGCGCGTGGCTCTTCTCGACGGTCGTGGTGGTGGCGGGCGGGGGGCTGGTGCGCCAGGTGCTGCTGGACGTGTACGCCGCGCTCGGGCTGGAATGGGATCCGGGCAGCGTGGGAGCGGTGGCCGACGAGGTCCCGGGCGCCACCGTCGCGCAGGTGCAGGCGGCACTGCTCGAGCGTCTGGGCGCGCGGTACCGCCTGACGCCGTCGGTCGCCAGCGACGCCGAGCGCGCGGCGGCGCAGGCGCGGCTGAGCCGCCATCAGGCGGTGCCGGGATCGAGATCACCCCAGCGCGGCTGACCGGCGCCCAGCCCGATGATCGTCTGCCTCGCCGGCAACCCCGCCATCGACAAGCTGTTTGCGATCGACGCCCTGCGCCCTGGGGAGATCCACCGCCCCGGCGCGTTCGTCGCGCTGCCCGGGGGCAAGGGCATCCACGTCGCCCAGGTGGCGACGGCGCTCGGTGCCGACGCGATCGCCACCGGGCTCCTGGGCGGCCACCACGGACGCTGGCTGTCTGAGAGCCTCGCGTCGCAGGGCGTGCCCGGGGTCTTCGCGTGGGCGCCGGAGGGCGAGACGCGCTCCTGTCTCACCGTCGCCGACCGCGCCACCGCCGGCCTCACCGAGTTCTACGAGGACGGCATCGCGGCCACGCCGGAGCACTGGGCCGCACTGATGGCCGTCGTCGACGAACTGCTGGCCCAGGGGCCGAGCTGGCTGGCCATGGCGGGCTCGGTGCCGGCGGCCGCGGGGGCGGCGGGGACGGTGGGCTACGCGCCGCTGGTGAGCGCGGCGCGCGCGGCGGGCGTGCGGAGCGCCGTGGACTCCCGCGGAGCTGACCTGGCCGGCGCGCTCCAGGCCGGGCCGGACCTGGTCAAGATCAACGCGGCCGAGGCCTGCGAGCTCCTCGGCCTCGCCGGCATCGACGACGTCGCGCAGGCGCGGGAGGCGGCG
>DASXCN010000119.1:0-1591 GCA_036491155.1 Solirubrobacteraceae bacterium
CGCTGGGCCGCCCTGCCCGACCGCGAGCGCGCCAAGTACCTGTTCCGCATCGCCCGCCTCATCCAGGAGCGCGCCCGCGAGCTGGCGGTGGTCGAGACGCTGGACGGCGGCAAGCCGCTGCGCGAGTCGCGCGACGTCGACATCCCGCTGGCCGCCGCGCACTTCTTCCACTACGCCGGCTGGGCCGACAAGCTGCGCTACGGCGTCAGCGCCCGCGAGGTGGCGCCGCTGGGCGTGGTGGGCCAGATCGTCCCCTGGAACTTCCCGCTGCTCATGGCGGCGTGGAAGCTGGCCCCGGCGCTGGCCTGCGGCAACACGGCGATCCTCAAGCCCGCCGAGACGACCCCGCTCACCGCGCTGCTGCTGGCCGAGATCTGCCAGGAGGCCGAGCTGCCCGACGGCGTGGTGTCGATCCTCCCCGGCGACGGCGCGGCCGGCGCGGCGCTCGTCCGCGCGCCAGGGATCGACAAGATCGCCTTCACCGGGTCCACCGCCGTCGGCCGCGACATCCAGGCGGCGCTGGCGGGGCGCCCCACCAGCCTCACGCTGGAGCTCGGCGGCAAGTCCGCCAACATCGTCTTCGAGGACGCGGCGCTGGACCAGGCAGTGGAGGGGATCGTCAACGGGATCTTCTTCAACCAGGGTCACGTGTGCTGCGCCGGCTCGCGCCTGCTCATCCAGGAGAGCGTGCTGGACGAGGTCATCGCCAAGCTGTGGGCGCGCATGGGCCGCCTGCGCGTCGGCGACCCGCTGGACAAGAACACCGACGTCGGCGCGATCAACTCCGCTGAGCAGCTCGAGCGCATCGAGACCCTGGTCGCCGCCGGGGAAGACGAGGGAGCTCACCGGCGCACCATCGCCTGTGACCTGCCCGAGCACGGCTACTGGTTCGCGCCCACGCTGTTCACCGACGTCGCGCCCGCTCACCGGATCGCCGTGGAGGAGATCTTCGGACCGGTGGTCAGCGTGCTGAGCTTCCGCACGCAGGCCGAGGCGATCGAGAAGGCCAACAACTCGCGCTACGGGCTGGCCGCCGGCATCTGGACCGACAAGGGCGCCAAGGCCTTCGAGGTCGCCGGCGCGCTGCGCGCCGGGGTGGTGTGGCAGAACACCTACAACCACTTCGACCCCACGGCGGCGTTCGGCGGCTACAAGGAGTCCGGGTTTGGCCGCGAGGGCGGCCCGGCGGGCCTGCGGCCGTACCTCAGGGTGGCCCGATGAGCGCGAGACGGATCGCGGTCCGCAAGACCTACAAGCTGTGGATCGGCGGAGCCTTCGTGCGTTCGGAGTCCGGCCGCTACGACCGCGCCTCGCGCCGCGACGGCGGCGAGGTGAACATCCCGCGCGCCTCCCGCAAGGACGTCCGCGACGCCGTCGGCGCCGCCCGCAAGGCGTTCGGTCCGTGGTCGGCGCGCACCGCCTACAACCGCGGGCAGATCCTGTACCGCGCCGCCGAGGCGCTGGAGTCCCGCCGCGACCAGCTCGCCGCCGTCTCTGACCTCGCCCAGGTCGACGCTGCCGTGGACGTGCTGGTCCACTACGCCGGGTGGACCGACAAGTTCCAGGCCGTGCTGGGCGGCATCAACCCGGT
>DASXCN010000120.1:0-9950 GCA_036491155.1 Solirubrobacteraceae bacterium
ACGACGCCGGCGGTGACGGTGCGCGACCACGCGTCCGAGGTCTCGTCGGTCTCCGGGTCCAGCAGCTCGGCGCCGGCGTCGTGCAGCTCGCGGCGCCGGCGTACCCGGGCACGGGCGTCCCGGTGCTCGACGAAGTGGACCCGGTAGCCGCCGCCGTCCGCGGGCTCGATGCCGGTGGCCTCGCAGCAGGTGAAGATGCGCGCGCGGTCACCTCCCTGCGCCAGGAAATCCGTCAGGTAGGTGTAGTCGAGGGTGTTCTTGGCGCCCTCGTTGCAGCCGATGTCGCACTCGCCCACCAGCGTGCAGGTGTGGCGGGGGCGCCCGTGGAGGTTGTTCTCGCCAAACGGCACGCCCGGGACCGCCCGCGCCGGAGCGCCACTCTCGCCGGCGTCGCCACCATCGCCGGCGTCGCCACCATCGCTCGCGTCGGCACCCTCGGCGGCGGCTGCCCGGAAGGTCACCGCGATGGGCGCCCGTTCCGCCACCAGGCCGCCCGCCTGCGCCGCGGCGAAGAACCGCTGGGTCTTGGTCACGCCGCCTCGCTCGCGGGGCGGCTCGAAGTACTCGTCGGGCAGTGGGGTGGGGGCGAGGACGGTCGCGGCGTCGTCGTACTCGGCCGTCAGGTCGGCGGCGGTCACCGGCCACGCCACGCCGTCGTTGGACGGATCGGCGTCGAAGCTCGACGGAGGCTTGCGCAGCATCACGTTGGCGTAGATGAGGGATCCGCCGCCCAGGCCGCTGGAGACCAGGGCACGGACGTGGGAGAAGGACCACATCTCAAACAGGCCATGCAGGCCGGCGCTGGGGTCCCAGAAGTTCCGGCTCATCTCGCGCGGGGTGCGGGGGAACGAGCCCGGGGGATAGGGCGTCCCGCGCTCGAGCAGGAGCACCTTCAGGTCGGTACCGGCCACGAGGTGATACGCGGCGACGGCGCCTCCGAATCCGGAGCCGATGACGACGGCGTCATAGTGCCCTCTGTCTGTGCCCGCCACGGTCAGGTGCCCTCGGAGCAACTCTAATGGCTCGCGCCCGGTGGTGGGTTCAGCGGCTTGCAATCACCCGCGCGGCCGCCGTAGGCTAGACCCAGTGGGCAAGCGACGTGACGTGCCACCTGTCTCCTCAGACAAGGTGACCTATCGCCGGTGGGGAGCGGTCACTGCTGTGACCAGGCTCAAGCGTTGCCAGCGGTGGCGGCTGCTGAGCATCTTCCTGGTGGGCAACGTGACCGACGTCCTCATTCGCCCGCTCAAGCAGATGAAGGTGATCGCACTGGCGCGGTGGACGCTGTGGCCCGACGCGCGCCGCCCCACCTTCCTCCTCTTCGAGACCAACTGGAGCGGCTCAGACCAGACCTACATTCCGGATTTCGGGCGGATCATGCCGCTGCAGTGGCGGGGCATCTGGGGCGCCACCACGAAGTTCCCCGGCGCCCTGCCCACCACGGGATTGGACGCGTGGGTCGACGTCATCGACGCCGGAGTCGGCCACTTCTGGACCGACTACGACCCAGGGGCCTCGACCCAGGTGATCGCCCAGGCGCTGGAGCTCCAGCCGCACGTCCAGCGCTTTGTCCTCGACACCCAGGGTGCCTCGGCCACCGAGTTCGACCACCGCTGGCGCGAGTTCGTCGTCGCGGTGCACCGGCTGGTGTAAGGGTGGGGCAGGTCGTCATCATCACGCGTGTCACCGACGGCCGCGAGGTGGCCCTCGAGCACTTCCTCGCCGACCTGCCCCGGGACGCTCCACCCACCGTGGCCGGTCGGGTCACCACGCCCCCGTCACCCTTCAGCGGCGTGTTACCTCCGACTCACTTCGCCCGGTTCGTCGTCATCAGGCTTGACCGGGACGAGCTCTACCTGTTCTTCAGCAGCGCCTTTGACGGTGACACGGTTGGGTACCTGTGCGCTCTCGCCGCTACGCCGCAGGCGCTGACGATCTGGAGTCACTGTCACCTCTATGACGACGACGACACGCTGACCTCCGAGGCGCTCGAGCAATACCTGTGCGACCCGGAGAACTGGCGCCGCACGCAGTATGCGGTGAGTGCCGTGACCGCCGGCGCCACGGTGGGGCAGATCAACCGAGCCCTGTCACTGCGCACGCAACTCGGGGCCTTGATGACGCGCGCCGCCCTGAGCCCCACCGCGCTGGCCCACGACTTCCGTCAGCTCCCGGCGGTGCAGGCGCTGATGTCGCGGCGATGATCCCCCGCAGCGACATCCAGGGCAACATCCTGCGCGGGCATACGCACCACCTGCACGGCGCCTACCTGCTCACCCGCATCGAGGACCCCGACCGCGCGCGCGCCCTGCTCATGCGGCTCCTCGACGAGGACCGGATCGCCACCGAACAGGAATGGGGCGACCCGCCGCAGACGCGGCTCAACGTCGCCTTCACCCACGCCGGCCTGGGTCGTCTCGGGGTCGACGAGGCCCCGTTCAGGGGCTTTCCCGACTTCTGCGAGGGCATGCGCGCGCGGGCCCGTGCGCACCTCGGCGACCTCGGCGCCAACGATCCTGACCACTGGGAGCCGGCGCTCAAGGAGGAGATCCACCTCCTGGTGAGCGTGTTGGGCCTCACCTCCGATGCTCGCGACGACGCGGCCGGCACGCTCGCCGGCGAACTGAGCGAGGCCGGGTCGGCCGTCGTCTATGACCAGCGGGCGGACATGCTCACCAGCGGCCGGGAGCATTTCGGCTTTCGCGATGGCTTCTCGCAGCCCGCGATCAAGGGCATGTCCGAGGACCGCCGCTCGCGGCGCGGCGAGGGTGTCCAGCGCCGTCGCCTGCGCCTGACCGGCGAGGAGTGGCGCGACGTCAAGCTGGGGGAGTTCGTGCTGGGGCACGAGGACGAGGACGGGGTGGTGCCCGGCGACCGCGACCCGCACCTGGTCAACGGCACGTTCATGGTGTGGCGCAAGCTCGAGCAGCACGTCGACGTGTTCAACCGCTGGCTGGCGGCTCAGGCCGGCGCCGACGCGGCCGCCCAGGACGTCCTGCGGGCCAAGATCCTTGGTCGCTGGCCCAACGGCGACTCGCTCATCCGCCGGCCCGAGTCCGGGGCCTACGGCGACCCCGACGCCCGCCGGCGCCACGACCTCGAGATCAACGACTTCACCTATGCCGACGATCCCGCCGGGGTGCGCTGCCCCCTCGGCGCGCACGTGCGGCGCTCCAACCCACGTGACGCGCTGGGCTTTCGCACGGAGCGCAGTCGGCGCAACCGCATCATCCGACGGGGGCTGCCCTACGTCGACCACGATGAGGCCCGCGGGCTCATCTTCGTCTGCTTGAACGCCAGCATCGCCCGCCAGTTCGAGCAGATCCAGGGCAACTGGCTGACGGGCGGAGACACCTTCGGGCTCGGGGCCGAGCCCGACTTCCTCACCGCCGGCCTGGACCCGGGCCAACCGGCGGCGCGTATGACGATCCAGGGCGACCGGGGCCGGCCGCCCTCGTTCATCACCCGCACTGAGCCGTTCGTCACCGTGCGCGGCGGGCACTACCTGTTCGTGCCCGGCCTGAACGCGCTGCGCAAGATCGCCGGCGGCTGATCAGGCCTCGGCCTCGATGCCCAACCCCAGCTCGACGTCGAGCGCCACCGCCGCGTCCACCACACCGCCCATGCCGATCTGCTGGGCCTGTTCGAGGACCTGACGGGCCAGCAGGCGGATGCGGTCGTGGTCCTCGGCGCGGCCGCGGGTCAGCAGGGCGCGGGCCTCGTCGAGCATGGCCAGCGTCGCCGCCGGCAGTGCCCCCGCGCGCTCTGACTGGGACCGGGCCGCGGCGATGTGGGTCAGCGCCACATCGATCGATCCCGAGGCAAGGGCCAGGCGGCCCAGCGACCGGTCGACCGGCCACAACGCCGACGCGCCGGCCGAGACGACCCAGCGGCCGCTGTAGGGCTCTAACCACTCGTAGATCTGACCGGCGCGCGCCGCATCCTGGCGCTCGGCGGCCACGTCGCCGATAAGGGCCAGCATGAGCAGGTGCGTGCAGTCCTTGGGGAAGCCATCGAGCCCGGACGCGGTGAGCCGCTCGAGCTCGGCCTGGGCCTCGGCGGATCGCCCGGCCTGGCTGAGCAACGCCGCCAGCGCGCAGGCATAGCCCACCATCTCAGGCCGCGAGGCGGCCAGCGTCCGCAAGGGCTGCTCGAGCTCGGGCAGCCGCCCCTGGAAGTAGCGCAGCATGAGCAGCTGAGCGCTGCCGGCCAGGTCGCTGGTCGAGCCACGCAGCTCGCGCCCGATCTCCGACGAGTGCGCGTTCAGCCCCTCAGCCTCGTCGAAGCGGCCCATCGTGCCCGCGCGCAGCGCGTAATGCAGCGGCAGGAAGACCATCGCCCGGGGCTGGCGCAGCTCGCCGGCCATCTGCTCCACCCGGGCGATCTCCTGGTCCACCGCGGCAAAATGCCCGAGCTCCATGAGGACCGAGATGCGCCAGTTGCGGATGAGCAGCTCGAGCTCGAAATCGCCCATGCGCTGGGCCAACTCCACCAACTCGTCGGAGATCGGCACGTCGCGGATCGCCGACTTCGGGCCCCAGCGGGCCAGCAGGTAGCGGGCGAGCACGTAGCCGAGCGTCTGGCGCGAGTCGCTGTCGTTTCGGCGCTCCTCCTCACTGCGGGCCAGCCGCAGGGCATCCTCAGCGAGACGCTCGCGGCGCTCGACCTCGTCTGACCAGTAGATGGCCGCGGCCAGCAGGCCCTCCACGCGCGCCATCAGCCCGGGCTCGTCGACGTGCTCGAGCCGGGCCACCGCCTCCTGGGCCAGCCCCACGAGCTGCTCGTCGGTCCCGTTGGTCAGCCCCCAGATGGCGCAGCCGAGGGCGGCATGGGCGAACGCCACCGGGTCGTTGCGCACGCGGGCGGCGTCGGCGGCGCGTAGGAGCGTCTGGCGCGCTCCATCGGTGTCGCCGACGCGCATCTGAGCCTCCCCGAGCGCCTGCAGCAGCTCTCCGCGCTGGCTCTCGGTCAGCCCGGTGACGCCCAGCGCGCCGCGGTACATGGCCACCGCCTGGTCGTAGGCGAACGTCTCCATGGCATGGTCGCCTGCCCGCCGCGCGTAGTCGATGGCGCGCTGCGGGTCTCCGGCGGGCGCGGCCTCCAGGTAGTGGTGGGCGATCTCCGTCAGGCCCTCGCCGGCCACCGCCGCGGGATCCTGCTCCAGCGCCCGCGCCACGGCATCGTGCAGCGCCAGGCGGCGCCCACGCGGGATCACGTCATACAGCGTGGCCTGGATCAGCCCGTGGTGGAAGCCGTAGCCGTCGGCGTACTGGGTGGTCGGGCGCACGAGGCGCAGCCGCACCGCCTCATCCAGCAGTTCCAGCAGCTCGACCGGCGGCATGCCGGCGGCCTCGGCCAGGGTCCCGGCCCGGAACTGCTGGCCGATCACGGAGGCCACGCTCAGCACCTCGCGGCCCTCGGCCGAGAGCATGGCCAGGCGGGCCGTGATGGCGTCGCGCACACCCGCGGGCAGCGGCATCGCCCCGGCGGCCACCGCGGAGTCGTCGAGACCCTGCTCGGCCTCGATGAGGCTGAGCAGCTCGGACACGAACAGGGGATTGCCGCCGGTGAGCTGGTGAATGCGCTCCACCAGCGCCTCGGGCGGCGGAAGGTCGCGGCGGCTCTCGATCATGCGTCCCACGTCGGCGGCGGCCAGCCCCTTGAGCACGATCCCGAGCGTCGGGCGGACGAGCTCGGAGAACGGAGCGGCCTCGCGCCGGGATTCCTCGAGCTCGAGGTCGCGGTGGGTGCAGACGATGAGGATCCGCTTGTCGCCCACCGCGCGGGAGATGTAGGAGAGCGCGAGGAGCGAGGCCTCGTCGGCGAAGTGCAGGTCGTCGAGGACGATCAGCAGGCCCGAGCGCTCGGCCGCGATCTCCAGCAGCCGCAGGAGCGCGTCGTAGAGATGGAAACGGCCCTCTTCGGCCCCGATGTGCGACGGCGGCAGAGACGGTTCCCGCCCACCCCCGAGCTCGAGGTCGGGCACGATCGCGTAGAGCCAGGCGCCGGCGCCGCCGAGCGCCTGGAAGATCTCCGGGCCCTCGCGGCGGGCGGCGATCGCCCGCACCACCTGGATCCAGTGCCAGTACGGGCGGGCGGCCTCGGCGCTGGCCCCGACGCCCCAGAGAGCGGGGATCCCGCGCTGCTCGGCCAGCGTGGAGAGCTGGCGCGCCAGCGTCGTCTTGCCGATCCCGGCCTCACCCGACAGCGTGGCCACGCCTCCCGCCCCGGAGGTGGCGTCGTCGAGTAGGGACACGAGGTCCTCGGACTCCAGCAATCGCCCGACGACGGCCCGGCTCGCTCGCGTCCGCCGGGGCGCCGGGGCGGCAGCGCGGGTGGCGGCGCCGTTGGTGGCCGCGCCGTTGGTGCCCGCCGGATGGACCTCGCCGCCGCCCAGGGCTCTGGCCGCGGCCTGGGCCAGCTCTCCGGCGCGCTGGGGCCGGCCATCTGGCTGCTTGGCCAAGGCCCAGGCGATCACCTCGTCCATCGCCGGCGGCAGCCCGATGCCGAGGTCAGAGACCGTGGGGATCGGCGCCTCCAGATGCGCATAGAGAACGGCCGGCACCGAGGTCTGGGGGAACGGCACGGAGCCCGTGAGGCATTCGAAGAGCAGGCAGCCCAGCGAGTAGATGTCGGCGCGGTGGTCGACCGCGTCGCCGCGGATCTGCTCAGGCGCGACGTAGTGGACGGTGCCGAGCGGCCGCTCGGTGGTCCGCTCGTCGGGGTCGGTGATGCGCCGTGACAGGCCGAAGTCGCCCAGCCACGCGTGCAACGGCTGCTCGGCGCCCTGGCCGCCGGCGATGAGCACGTTGGATGGCTTGACGTCGCGATGGATCAGCCCCGCGCCGTGAGCGATGTCCAGCGCGCCCGCCACCTGCTCCAGGATCAGGACCGACGCGTGTGGGGAGAGGCGGCCCTCGCGGCGGATCATCCCGTGCAGGTCGCTGCCCGGGACGTAGCGCATGGCCAGGTACAGGATCTGCTCCACCTCGCCGGCGTCGTAGACGGGGACGATGTGGGGATGATCGAGGCTGGCGGCCAGGATCGATTCGTGCAGGAAGTCCTGGCGGAATGAGGTGTCGGCGCTCTGCTCGGAGGTCAGGAGCTTGAGCGCGACGTCGCGTTGCAGGCTCAACTGGACCGCCCGGTAGACGGTGCCCACGCCGCCGCGGCCGACGACGGCCTCGATGCGGTACCCGGCCGCCTCGAAGGCTGCCTCCACGTCCAAACGCCCAACCACGGGTGAATCGTCCCACGGATCCCCGTTCGCGCGTCGGCGTCCGGTAGTTTTGCGAACAGCGATGGCGAACCGAGGCTCGTGGCGATGAGCGAGACGCGTCGGGAGGGTGCCGCGCCCACCGCCGCTTCGTCGGCCCCTGCCCGCATGCACGAGCGCAGCCCCGTCGAACTCAGGGACGTGATCGCCGCCGAGCGCATGGGGCATCCCTTCCTGCTCTGGCGCGACACCGCCGGGCAACAACAGATCCTGGCGCTGGGCCCGGACACGTGGCGCGTCACGATCGGCCGCGACCCGGAGGCGGACGTATCTCTGGAGGGCGATGCCGAGGTCTCCCGAGCGCACGCTCTGATCGAGCGCGTCGGCCAGGAATGGACGTTCGTGGACGACGGCCTCTCGCGGAACGGCTCATTCATCAACCAGACCCGGGCCCTCGGGCGACGGCGTCTGGTCGACCATGACCGGATTGTCTGCGGGAACTCCGAGATCGTCTTCCGCGAGCCGGTCATCAAGACGGGAGACTCGACGGTCTCCAGCCGCGACCTGGCCCCGATCCTGCCCCTGTCCCCGATGCAGCGCAAGGTGCTGATCGCGCTGTGCCGGCCGGTGCAGACGTCCGACACCGCCACGCCGGCCACCAACAGGCAGATCTCCGAGGAGGTCTATCTCACCGTCGACGCGGTGAAGGCCCACCTGCGGGTGCTCTTCGAGCGCTACGGGCTGGCAGAGTTGCCTCAGAACGAGAAGCGCGCCCGGCTGGTGGCCACCGTGTTGTTGTCGGGCGCGCTCACCGCCAAGGAGTTCTGAGCCCAAGAAGTTTCGAGCCGACCGCCTCGCCCCAGGCGATCGGCTCGTTGAAGCCCGGCATGATCGGCGTTGCCGCAAACGCCTATGGGATCCTGCCGGCGACGCGCTCGTCAGGCGCGACGATCGCGGCGATCCGCGTTCCCCACGCGGATCGCCGACACTGAAAGCTTGTTGGCGCCTCTCGCCAGATGTGCGCCCCATGTGCCGTGACCAGGAACCGGCTCCCCGTGAACGGGAAGGCCGGGCGACGCGACGGCCGTCAGATCCGCCGCGTCGTCCCCCGGTCACCATGACTCCGACCAGATCGAAGCCACCCCCCTACGGAACGTGCTGCCGTTGCGCCGCCGCAACCTGCCCCCCCGTTCCGACTCGCCCCCACTGCGGCCGTCACCGGCCACGATTGCCCCCGTGCCGAACGACCTGCCCCCGCGGCCGGCCGGCGTGATCACACACCCGTGAAAAGATCCTCTGTCAGCGGCGTAGATCATCTTGAGTACAGCCGTGACAGTAGGGCCGGCGTTGGCCGCGGTCACCCCACCCCAGGTGTTGCGTTCTCACACCTTCTCATCCCTCCGGGCACCGCCCGGAAGGGCGGGGGGGCCTGACCAGCCCGTCTGGGCGGGTCACTCAGCGCGTGGCGCGGTAGCGGCGGATGAGCGCGTTGGTCGAGCTGTCGTGCTGCAGGTCGGGCTCGGTCTCGGAGGCGAGCTCGGGGATGATCCGGCTGGCCAGCGCCTTGCCCAGCTCCACACCCCACTGGTCGAAGGAGTCGATGCCCCACACCACGCCCTGCGTGAAGACGCTGTGCTCATAGAGCGCCACCAGCGCGCCGAGAATCCGCGGGGTCAGCCGCTCGGCCAGGAGCGTGTTGGTGGGGCGATTGCCCTCCATCACCCGGTGGGGGACGATCTCCGGCGCCGTGCCCTCGGCCCGGACCTCCTCGTCGGTCTTGCCGAAGGCCAGCGCTTCGGCCTGGGCGAAGACGTTGGACATGAGCAGGTCATGGTGATTGCGCAGCGGGTTCAGCGTCTGGGCGAAGCCGATGAAGTCCACCGGGATCAGCCGCGTGCCCTGGTGGATGAGCTGGTAGAAGCTGTGCTGCCCGTTGGTGCCCGGCTCGCCCCAGTAGATGGCGCCGGTGTCGTAGTCGACGTGCGCCCCCTCGAGGGTGACGTGCTTGCCGTTTGACTCCATGGTCAGCTGCTGCAGGTAGGCCGGGAAGCGCTTGAGGTACTGCTCGTAGGGCATCACCCCCACCGTCTGGGCGCCGAAGAAGTCGCTGTACCAGACCGCCAGCATGCCCATCAGCACCGGCAGGTTGCGCTCGAACGGGGTGGTCCGGAAGTGCTCATCCATCTCGTGGAAGCCGGCCAGCATCTCGGCGAACCCGTCGGGCCCGACGGCCAGCATCGTCGACAGGCCGATCGCCGAGTCCATCGAGTAGCGCCCGCCGACCCACTCCCAGAACCCGAACATGTTGTCGGTGTCGATGCCGAACTCCGCGACCTTCTCGGCATTGGTGGAGACGGCCACGAAGTGCTTGGCGATCGCGCTGTCGTCGTTGCCCAGGTGGCTCAATGCCCACTCGCGCGCGGAGGCAGCGTTGGTCATGGTCTCAAGCGTCGTGAACGTCTTTGAGGAGACGATGAACAGCGTCTCGGCGGCGTCGAGGTCGTGGGTGGCCTCGACGAAGTCGGTGGAGTCGACGTTGGAGACGAAGCGGAAGCTGAGGTCACGGCGCGTGTAGTGGCGCAGGGCCTCATAGGCCATCACCGGCCCCAGATCCGAGCCGCCGATCCCGATGTTGACGACGTTGCGGATCGGCTTTCCGGTGTGGCCCTTCCACTCACCGCTGCGGATGCGCTCGCTGAACGCGCCCATGCGGTCCAGGACGTCGTGGACCTCG
>DASXCN010000121.1:0-2320 GCA_036491155.1 Solirubrobacteraceae bacterium
CTCGGTCACCGGGTTCAACGACATGCCGTTCGTCGATCGCCTCCGTCCGCCGCTGACCTCGGTCCGGGTGCCCCAGCGAGAGATCGGCACCGTCGCCGCCGATCTCCTGCTCAGCCAGCTCAGCGAGGGCTCCCGGGAGGCCCCGCAGATCCTCCTCGAGCCGACGTTGATCGTCCGCGGTTCGACGACGCCGCCGGCGTAGCCTCCCGCCCCGCCAGGCCTCTCGCGACGGCCACTCCGCTCCTAGCCGCAAACGTTTGCAGTAAGGTTCCCGGTGAGCCGCATGACCGCGATCGACGTCCACGCCCACGTGATCGTGCCCGAGCTGTTGCGATCTTCAGCACCCAGCGAATCCTGGCGTCCTCGCGTCGTTCGTGACGACGGAGCCCAGGTGGTTGAGCTGGGCGGCGCCCGGATCCGCTCGATGGTGAGCGAGGTGGTCAACGTGGAGGAGATCGTGGCGTCCCAGGACCGGGCTGGGGTCGGCATCACGCTGTTGTGCCCGTGGGTGCCGCTGCTGTTCTACGAGGTGGACCTCGATGCCGCTCTCGAGCGTTGCCGGCTGCAGAACGCCGGGCTGGCGCGCCTTCACGCCGGGCGCCCCGATCGCGTGCGGGTGCTGGGCGCGGTGCCACTGCAGGATCCCGAGCTCGCCGCGAGCGAGCTGGAGCGGGTCATGACCACCGACGGCTTCGCCGGTGTCGAGGTCACCGCCAGCGTCAACGGGGTCCCCCTTGGCGATCCTCGCTTCGAGCCGTTCTGGGGCGCCGCCGAGCGGATCGGGGCGCTTGTGTTCATCCATCCCACGACGCGCACCGTGGCGATGCCGGTGCTCGAGGAGCGGTACCTGTGGAACCTCGTGGGCAACCCGATGGAGACCACGGTCGCGGCCGCGCACCTGGTGCTCACCGGAACGTTGGCGCGTCACCCGGACCTTCGCATCCTGCTCGCCCATGGCGGCGGCGCCATCGTCGCCCTCAGCGGACGGCTTCGGCACGGCCAGGCGACGGTCGCCGCGGCCGGGCCCGCCCCGGCCATGGCGGCCGACGAGGAGATCCGGCGGCGCTTCCTGTATGACTCGGTCGTCCACGACCCGCGGCTGCTGCGGATGCTGGTGGAGCTCGTCGGCCCCGAGCGAGTGCTCCTCGGCTCCGACTACCCGTTTGACATGGCCGACCCGGATCCGGTCGCCACGGTCCGCGCCGCCGGTCTCAGCGACGGCGACGAGCACGCGTTGCTGTACGGCAACGCGACGCGCGAGCTGGGCCTGTCCACGACGAACGGGAGGCGATGAGATGGCCGACGAGAATGTCGATGCGGCGATCCGGCACTGGGCCGGCCGATTCATCGCCAACGGCATCGACTACAACGACTTCGTGCGCACGACGGCCGTGATCTCCCGCTGGGAGGACTGGCTGGACGCGTGGACGGCGACCGCGGACACGCACGCCACGCTCGCCCGGGAAGCGCTTGAGCGCGGCCGCCGCCGGAGCGCCGGCGAGGCATTTGCCCGCGCGGCGGTGACTTACCACTTCTCCAAGTTCGTGTGGGTGCTGGACCCAGAGCGCAACCGGCGCAACACCGAGGCGGCGGTCAGCGCCATGTACGCCGCCCACGCGATCCTGGATCCCGGCGCGGAGCGCATCGAGGCTCCGCTTGACGACGCCGTTGTCGTGGCCAACCTCCGGCGGCCGCCGGGGCCTGTGCCGCCCCCGCTGGTCGTTCTGATCCCCGGCCTGGACTCCACCAAGGAGGAGTTCTTCCTGTGGGAGTCGGTCTTTCTCGCGCGCGGGATGGCCACGCTGTCGCTGGATGGTCCCGGCCAGGGCGAGACCGGCTTTCACATGGACATTCGTCCTGACTACGAGGTCGCGGTGGCCGCGGTCCTTGACGCTGTGGCCGGCCGAGCGGACCTGGACGGCGATCGGATCGGAGCGGTCGGGGTGAGCCTGGGCGGGCATTACGTCGTGCGCGCAGCCGCATTCGAGCCGCGCATCAGGGCACTGGCCGGGATCAGCGGGCCGTTTGACTTTTCCGCCAACTGGGAGTCGCTGCCGGAGCTCACCCGGCAGACGATCCGCCATCACACCGGCGCCACCGACGCCGCGGACGCGCGCCGGCGCGCGGGGGAGCTGAACTTGGAGGACGTTGCCCAGCGCGTCGAGCAGCCGTGTCTGGTCGTCACCGGCAAGCGTGACCGGGTGATCCCGTGGGAGGAGACCAAGCGCATCGCCGACGCTGCCCCCAACTCCGAATGGGTGCTCTATGAGGAGGGCACCCACGTGTGCAACAACATTCCGTTCCGCTACCGCCCGCTGGT